>JBBIRL010000061.1:0-10197 GCA_037441825.1 Dehalococcoidia bacterium
TAGTTGCCTGGCCTCTGGGACTCTTCGATTGCTGCGGCGTGAGCGACGGTGCAGCAGCAGCTATCGTCTGCAGGGCTGATGTGGCGAAGAAGTACAGACCCGATCCTGTTTATGTCAAGGCATTACAGATTTCCGTGTGCCCCAGCGAGGGCGAGCTCAGGGCTGACTACGACTTCACCACGGTGAAGGCGACCGTCAGGGCCGGCGAAGCGGCCTATGCCGAGGCCGGGATAAAGAACCCGCGTGAAGAGATAAGCATGGCTGAGCTTCATGACTGCTTCAGCATCACCGAGGCTGTCACCTGTGAAGACCTCAAGTTCAGCCCCAAGGGAAAGGTTAAGCAGGACATCGAGTCCGGGTTCTTCGACCTGACCGGAGGACTGCCGGTACAGCCCGACGGGGGCTTGAAGTCCTTCGGACACCCTATCGGAGCCAGCGGCGTGAGGATGCTGTTTGAGATGTATCTACAGCTTCAGGGCAAGGCTGACAAGCGCCAGATAAAGAACCCCAAGTTGGGTCTAACTCATAATCTCGGAGGCATCCCGGTGAGCAACACGGTTAGTGTGCTCATCATCGGCCTTTAAACAGCACAACAACACAGAGAGGTTATGCGGGCGTCCTTCTTAAGGAAGGACGCCCGCTTTTGTATTGGGCGGGTTTTCAGCGTTATATCACAGTGGTTGCGTGGTTCTTCTCGGTTGTGGTTGGTAACTAGTCCTTAGTTGCGATAATCATCGCAATGCTAACGAAGGGTTACGAGACCCTTCGCTACGCTCAGGGTGACAGTTCTTAGTTGTCATTCTGAGCGTCAGCGAAGAATCTCGTTTATTACGCTTTCTTGCGCAATTAGGTACTAGGTCAAGCAATTTATCCTTAAAGACGAGCAGTTATGGAGGGGAATCACTATCTATGCCAAGTACAATTACAGGAATATCTAAATCGGCTATTCCTCGTGTTTCGAGATCGCCCTTCATCTGTTCAAAGTAGGAAACGCCAGTAGACATCTGGCTTTTTGCAGTCATTCTCCTCATTGGCACAATTTCAACGCCCGCATCTATACACTCTCTTTTGTGAAATACCGTCATCTTCGCCAGGACATTATAAACCATAAACGCATATTTCCCGAACTGGACTTCAACCCCCAACTTATTCTTGGTGAAGTCTATCTCACGAAAACCTTTGTGGGTTGTAGTGTATTTGGCAACAATATCTGGTGGTATCTTCGCTGAAAGTTCTACGGAGGTTACCATCTGTATCCTAGCCTTTTCCCATCCTAGTTTGGCAAATTCTGCCTTAAATGCTCTATTTAGGGCCTTGGGTGAATAAAGCATCCGCCTCCGCATTGTCTTTTCTTTGCTTTTCTTAGTACGCAGACTTTCAGCATCAATCGCCGAGATAATATTGAAGATTTCCTCCAGTTCTTTGCGCCAGTGTTTTCTGATAACACTCTCACCGTTCTTGTGAGAATAGATGCTTATAACTCGCATTATTGCCACTCCATGGGAATTTTAGCAACCTTTTCATGTCCTGTTGCAACATAGATGGGTTTTCCAAGTGGCCTCACCCTTAAGGTACCACTAAAGGACTCCAATATTCTTTCCCTCGCTATCTGTATGTACTTTGCTTCCTTATCACAACCGATTACTCTCCTGTTATGCTTCAGACCAGCTATTAGGGCTGAACCTACACCACAATAAGGGTCAAACAGCCAATCATCGTCTTTTGTAAGTGCCAGAACACACCTTTCTACCAGTTCTATAGGAAACTGGCATGGGTGTATCGTCTTTTCAGGATGATTGGCTTTCACGTTAGGGATTTCCCATATCTCCTCTTCCCATTCCTCAGCTATAAATTCCCACACATCGGAAGGGTTTTTGCCTAGTGGGTTTCCTGATGGCTTGCCTTTGTTCGGGCCTTTGAAGTGTGTTTTGCCTGGGTACTTGGCGGGGACACGGACAGAATCGAGATTGAAAATGTACCTGTCACTTTTGGTAAACCATAGGATTGTTTCATACCTACCAGAAAATCTCTTTGATGCGTGTAGACCATGCCCAAAGTGCCATATTATCCTGTTTCTAAGCTTCAGCCCTTTATTCTTGAATGTGTTATAGTAGAATATATCTAGCGGGAATACCTCTGAATCTTGCACAAAGTTTCCTACCTGCCAGCACAGACTACCATCGCTTCTCAATATCCTTACCAATTCACCTATTACTGGTTCTTGTTGTTTCAGATATGACTCAACACTCATTCTAGTTTCGTATTCCTTACCGATGTTGTAAGGTGGTGAGGTGATTATCAACGTTGCCGTTTCATCTGGGACATCTTTAAGGAAGTTGTAGGAGTCTCCTAGGTGCAAGATTATCCTTTGTTCTTGGGAAAATCTATCGCTTATTTCAGGAACGCCGAATAACGGTAGCCCTATCTTTGTCATTGCTTTCACCGAGCATTGCTCTTTGCCTATTATACACAGTTTTGCTTTTTTGGCTATACTCAAAAACCGTGGTTACGCATTCGCCTGTTACCATTCGCCTTGACACATTTCGTAAAGTGAGGCACAATATAGCTTTGTCGGGTATTGATAAGACGGCAGTAAGCGGGGGGCGGCTTATGGATGTGATGCAGGCTATTAAGGGAAGAAGAAGTGTTCGTAAATATAAGCCTGACCCTGTGAGCGATAAGGATGTGGAGACAGTCCTCGAGGCTGCCAGTTGGGCCCCGTCCTGGACGAATAATCAGTGCTGGAGGTTTGTGGTGGTCCGGGATCCTCAATTAAAGGAAGAACTGGCGGCTGCTCTGGAGCGCGCAAGGAATCGGGCAGCTCCGGCGATAAGAAATGCGCCGGTTGTTATTGTGGCCTGTGCCGAGCTGGGGAAATCAGGATATTACAAAGGCCAGGTAAGCACGGACAAGGGCGACTGGTTCATGTTCGATACGGCTTTGGCGATGCAGAATCTGATGCTGGCAGCCTATTCCATGGGCCTGGGCACCGTACATATCGGCCTGTTCGATGCCAAAGACGTAGCCCGAATTCTGGATGTCCCCGAGGGGGTAGTAGTGGTAGAGATGACCCCGCTGGGCTACCCCGATGAAGAGTCGAGAAACCCGGGCAGAAAAGAACTGGCTGAGATTGTGTTCAGAGAAAAATACGGCAAGAAATAGCCAGGGAACCCCTGGCTAGTAGTGTAGACTGAGGTAAGCGTATGAGTTCGGTTGTTAAGAAACGCCGCAAGAAGATGGCCAAGCACAAGCATCGCAAGATGTTGAAAAAGACCAGGTGGCAGAGACGGCACGGATAAAATAGAGGAGAATACCGGGAAAGCCGTTAGCCGGTTAACAAGGCGATGTGGCAGGTGATTGGTCAGTCCAGGGCGGTAGAGTTGCTGAGGCGCAGCCGGGAGAGCGAGCGCCTCTCTCATGCCTACCTTTTTGTAGGCCAGCCCCACGTGGGCAAAACAACTCTCGCTATTAACCTGGCACAGGCGCTGAACTGTGAACAGGTGGAGCGGCCCTGCGGCCAATGCCGGTCTTGCCTCCGCATAGCGGCAGGAAATCACCCCGACGTCCAGTTGATCGGGCGCATGGCAAATGCTGACCCCGGTGAAGCGGGTACTAAGAAGGAGATAAGCATAGCACAGATAAAGGAGGTGCAGCGGTCTGCCGGACTGCAACCTTATGAGGGCAGGCACCGGGTCTTTATCATAGATGGCGCCGAGTATCTAAACGAGGAGTCAGCCAATTGCCTGCTCAAGACGTTGGAGGAACCACCACCTAGGGTGCTCTTTATACTGTTGACGGTTAACGATGGCAGGTTGTTACCTACCATCGTTTCTCGATGTCAGCGGGTTGAACTCTTCCCGCTCTCTGCTGCGGTCATAGAGCAGGCGCTGATGGAACAGTGGCAGATGGCTCCCGAAAGAGCCAGAGTATTAAGCAGACTCTGCCGCGGCAGTATAGGATGGGCGGTTTCCGCTTCACGTGATGGAAGCTTGGTCCAGGAACGCTCTCAAAGGTTAGATGAGCTTCTGGGTCTAAATGACGCCGGCCTTGACCAGCGGTTCGCCTTCGCTGCCAGGTTAGCAGCTCAATTCAGCAAGAGCCGGGACTCGGTCGAGGATGTGCTTGAGCTTTGGTTGGGGTGGTGGCGCGATGTCATTCTAACCAGGGAAGGATGCGCCCAGTTCATAATCAACATCGATAGGGAAACAGTGCTGCGCAGCCATGCAGAGTGCTACAGCCTGGCTGGCATCAGGGGTTTTATGGAAGCTATACGGGAGGCCGTGGCGCAACTGGGGCAAAATGCCAATCCCAGGCTGGTACTGGAAGTCCTGATGCTGAATATCCCGAATAAAGGCGAAAGAAAGGATAAGGTGCCCCAGCGCCTGGGTTTGTCAGGATGAGTAAGGTAGTGGGTGTCCGGTTCAAGCGAGCAGGATTGATATACTACTTCGCCCCCTCAGATATCGAGCTTGCCATCGGCGATGACGTAGTGGTCGATACCGCTCGCGGCTCGGCTATTGGGAAAGTTGTTCTAGCTCCCAGAGATGTCACTTCTATCGAGCTAAGTGAGCCGCTGAAGCCAGTTTTGCGTAAAGCCCAGCCGGATGACATAGAACAGATGAAGAGAATGAAGGAAAAAGAGAATGAGGCATTAGCCAGGTGCGAGGAACTTGTGGAGCGATTTCGTCTTCCTATGAAGCTCCTCTCAGCGGAGTACAACCTCGATGGCAGCTATCTTACTATCTACTTCAAGTCCGAAAAAAGGGTTGATTTTCGGGCTCTGCTGCGTGAGCTTTCCAACACCTTAAAAACCCGCGTAGAGCTGCGCCAGGTAGGTACCCGCGATGCTGCCAAACTGGTGGGCGGCGTGGGCAGATGCGGGCGGCCTTTGTGTTGCGCCAGCCATTTGTGCAAGTTCGAAACTATCTCTATGAGAATGGCCCGGGAGCAAAATTTGCCTCTTAATCCGGCTAATATCTCCGGCGTATGCGGCCGACTGCTCTGCTGCCTGTCTTACGAGAATGAGCAATACCGCGCTATGAAGCAGAAACTGCCCACTACAGGCGAGACCATCACCACCCGTCTGGGCGTGGGCAAAGTGATCGGCGGTAATCCTCTCAAAGAAACCGTCACGGTGCAACTCGAGAGCGAAGCAGTATTGGAGTTGCCTCTTTCCGAGATAGAGCCTTGCAGCAGCAATTAGCCTCTATAAGCAGCAATATCAACCTTCTGAGTATAAAAAACAGCTAAACTATTGCATTATCAACTAAAATATGGTATGTTTCTAATGCTAATCTTTTAAGGTTAGCATAGGAGGTGGTGTGGTTTCCACATTATGGAAACTGAACTATTGTCGGTAGACGATCTAACGAAGATACTGAGGATAAGCAAGGGTACTGCGCAAAGATGGTGTCGTGACCGCAGGCTCCCAGCGGCAAAGATTGGGAAAGCGTATCGGATCAGAAAAGAGGACCTCGACAAGTGGTACGAGGGAAAGCTTCTGGATAAAGTAACTGCTGGGCGGTAAGCTTCTTAAATCTGAAATAGAAAGAAAAACTAAATTTCAACCACCGTGCAAGGGGAAGGTGGTGATTTTTTGTTTGGATAACTTAGAAGGGGGTGGGAACAATGCACCTGATTATTGATGGCTACGGGGGCGATCCCCAGAAGATGCAGGATGTTGAATTCATCTACAAAATACTCGATGGCTATCCCTCTCAAATCGGGATGACGAAAATCTCAACCCCACATGTCTCCAAATATGTTGGCTCCAAACCCGAGGATTGGGGGGTTTCCGGATTTGTTCTCATTGCTGAGAGCCATATCAGCATACACACCTTCCCTGAGAAATTCTACATCAATATCGATGTCTTCTCCTGCAAAGAGTTCGATGCAGAACGAGCTATCAAGGGATTCAAACAGAATTTCGGCCTGACTGAGGTGAAGAGCTATATCCTCAACCGGGGTCTCGAATTTTCCAATAATCAGCGGCCTTCTCTAGTTTTGGACTCGGCAAGCAGCAGGTGAGACACTCCGCCTGCATGGACAGACAAATTGACTGATGAGCTGTTCCTGCCACCGCGAAGCTTTGCCGGTATACCTCTTCAAGCTATGCCCTTCGATACGGCGAAGGCCGTAGTTATTCCTGTGCCCTATGACGGCACCGCTGAGTATAAGAGCGGAGCCCGGGAGGGGCCACAGGCTATTATCGATGCCTCACAGTACCTCGAGCTATATGACACTGAGCTGGATCGCGAGATCAGCGAGGCAGGTATCCACACCCTACCTGAAGTGCAACCCCTGGCGGGCGGCCCTGAGTTTATGGTGGAGCGGGTTTATGGAATAGCAAAGTATCTGATCGAAAAAGGCAAGCTGTGGGCTATGCTGGGTGGTGAGCATTCGCTTACTCTGGGTGCAGTCAAGGCTTTTCACGAAAAGTACCCGGAACTCTCAGTGCTGCAATTGGACGCCCATGCTGACCTCCGTGACCAGTACCTGGGAACGAGGTACGGCAATGCTTCGGTAATGCGCCGGGTATGGGAGATTTGCCCTGTGGTGCAGGTAGGCATCCGCAGCTTCAGCCTGGAGGAACGCAAGTTTCTCCAGCAGCAGAAGAAGGAGCCATTCTATGCTGAGGCTTCCCACAGCCCTGATTTTGTACCGCGAGTGGTCTCTGCACTCTCATCCAAGGTATATGTATCTATCGACCTCGATGTCTTCGATCCTTCGATTATGTCGGCGGTGGGCACTCCCGAGCCGGGAGGCTTGAGCTGGCAGCAGGTGCTGGACTTATTGCGAGCAGTAGCCGCCGGCAAAAAAATCCTCGGCTTCGACCTGATGGAGCTCTGCCCCCAAGAGGGGACTACCTCATGCGCCTTCCTCGCTGCCAAACTAGCCTACAAGCTGATTGGATACGCCACACTCATCTAATCACCCACTCGTATCCCAGTGTAATAAGTACTAATCCACAAGCTCAAAACTCTCAACTCTCAGTTCAGGTACTATTTTCCCATCACTAACAACACTAAATAACCATGTACACCCGATGGCAGGTGCGCTAATGTTGGAACGAGAAAGTCACGTGTTCGAGTATCATGATAGCAATATATCGGAATAGAAGCCGGTACCACAGGTTTTAAGGGGTTCGAGAACGGACAGCATGTGACTTGTGAAGGGAAGTTTAAGAGGGCAAACTATGACCCTGCGCAGGAAAACTATAGTCATCGTTAGTGCCACGCTGGCTGGCCTGCTCCTGATTCTATTTGCAGTCTCGGAAAGCATCTTACTGAGAGATGTCGCTCACCCAGGACAAACCACCGTGCTCTATTTTCTCTGTCTTCTTTTGGGAGCCGGTCTGGTGTTTATCGGGGTAATCTACGTGCTATTAGACAGATTAGTACTGTCTCCACTATCTCGGCTCAACTCAAGCGTTGCCAGTATAGGTAGAACCAGGGCCTTGTCAGCAAGAGTGTCAGCGGCAGGCAAAGATGAATTATCGAGTCTGGCAGGCGAGATCAACAAAATGCTGGAATCTTTGGAGCAATTCCACGAGGGGCTTCAGGGGTCAGAGGAGAAGTTCAAGCACCTGGTGGAAGACATGCACGATGGCTATTTCGTGGTGCAGAACTCCAGGATAGTCTTTGCCAATGCTCGAAGCGCTGAGATGTTCGGATATTCTGTCGAAGAGGTAACCGGTAGAACTATTGAAAAACTCCTGCCAACCGAAGACGTAAAAGTGCTATCAGAATGGTATGCAAAGAGGCTCCGTGGAGAAGCTGTGCCTCAACAATATGAGACAACGTTGACCAGGAATGACGGAACAGCGGTTACCGTTGAGTTCGGGGCCAAGCGAATGTACTATGCAGGCAGGCCTGCGGTTTCCGTAGTTATGAGGGACATCACCAAGCGCAGGCAGATGGAGGAAGCGCTGCGCGAGAGTGACGCAAAATATCGCGAGGTGGTCGAACGAGCTAACGACGTCGTTGCCATAGTTCAGAACACGATTATCAAATACATCAACAAACGTTCGTCAGAAATGCTCGGTTATCCGCCTGAAGAGATGATCGGCACTCCAATTGCGGAGTATATCCACCCCGACGAGCTTCAACGGGTTATCTCCGGCTACGAGCGGTGGATGTCAGGCGATACTGTCAGGTCGATGTATGAGACAGCGCTCCTGCACAAGAATGGAAACAGAGTAGATGTTGAAATAAATGCAGGCGTGATTATGTACGAGGGAAGGCCTGCTGACCTTGTTATTGTACGTGATACCACTGAGCGCAGGAAGGTGCAGCAGGCTCTACAGCAATCCGAGGAGCATTATTCCACGCTGGTGGGAAGCCTTACTGACGCGGTTTTTAAGTCAAAGGGCAAACTAATTAGCTGGTGTAATGATAGAGTAGAAAAGGTATACGGCTACAAGAGAGAAGAACTTATTGGCAAGGAAGCAGCTTTCCTTTTCCCTGAGGGTGTGAGCCGCTCGAAATTTGTTGCAGAAGTCGCTGAGGCGATAAAAAAACAGGGGTACTTCCGTGGCACACACAGAGTAAAGAGGAAGGACGGAAGCCTGGTAGACGTCGAATATACCATCTCGCAGGTAAAGGGTGTGGAGGGCAGTGAACCGATTGAGTTGGTATCAATCGCCCGTGACATCACAGAGCGCAAGCGAATGGAGGAAGAAGTCGCTAGGAGCGAAGCGAGGTATCGGAGCCTATTTGAAACTACAAGCAGTGGAGTTGCAATCGTAGACTTAACAGGAGAGTTTATCCTCGTCAATGAAGCACTTTGTAATATGGTCGGGTATTCTCAAAAAGAGATAATAGGCAGGAATTTCGCCGACTTCCTGCATCCTGATGATGCGCCACGATTACTCGAGCTATTCGTGCAGGGACTCACGAGCCAGGACAAACATCCTGCCCTGGAGTTCAGGACAATTCATAGAGACGGGCGCATTCTGTGGCTACACTCGAGTCCTACTGCGCTCGTTCAAGGAAATGAGACCGTTGGATTCAGCGCTATTATCAACGACATCACCGAGCAGGTGACGGCCGAAAAGGCACTCCGGCAAAGCGAGGAAAGATTCCGCAATGTTCTCGATAATTCCCTCGACATGATATACAGCATGAATCTCACGACTGGAAAATATGAGTATGCAAGTCCGGCATCGAAGCAAGTGCTCGGATATAGTCCGGAGGAGTTCCAAGCACTCAATCCAGATGAACTAATTTCTTTAGCACATCCCGACGATGCAGAAAAGCTGCAACAAAATATCATTGATTTGATTTCGCAAGAAAAGAACCGAGCTCTATCTATTGAGTATCGGGTTAAACACAAAGAGCTAGGGTATCGCTGGGTAAGCGACAACCGTTCGGTGGTATACGATGACATAAACATGCCGGTGGCAATAGTCGGTAGTTTGAGAGACATCACTGAGCACAAACTGGCGCAGGAGGCATTGCGCCAAAGGGAGCAAGACTACCTAATCTTGTTGGAAAGCACGCATGACAGCATCACCGTTGTCGATGCTGAGACGCTGAAGGTCGTCTTTGGTAACCGGCGTTTTTCGCTGATGTTTGGATTCGATCCTGTACTCCATGACGCAGTCGGGGTGAACCTACTTGATTTTGTCCACCCTGAGGATAGAGAGATAGCTATAAAGGGATTCGCGGAAGACCTATATCAGCAAGAGCGGCGTCAGAGATACGATGTTAGAGCGAAGACGCAGGACGGTAGAGAAATATGGGTAAGCGCCCTTGCTACAAGGATTGAATTTCAGGGAAGAGTTGCGGTTTTGCTCTCATTGAAAGACATCACCGAGACCAGGCGGGCGGAGGAGAAGTTGAAGCAGACCATGGCGGAGTTGACTCGCTCCAATACTGAGCTGCAGCAATTTGCCTATGTGGCATCTCACGACCTGCAGGAGCCGCTGCGTATGGTGGCCAGCTATACGCAGCTCCTGGCGCGTCGCTATAAAGGCAAACTCGATTCCGATGCCGATGAGTTCATTGGCTATGCTGTGGACGGTGCTACCAGAATGCAGCAGCTTATCAATGCCCTGCTGGACTACTCGAGGGTGGGCACACGCGGCAAACCGTTTGAACCGACCAGTTGCGAGGAGAGCTTTAGCCAGGCACTCGCTAATTTGCTGGCTGCTATCGAAGAAAATGGCGCAGTGGTGACCCATGACCATTTGCCCAC
>JBBIRL010000062.1:0-10032 GCA_037441825.1 Dehalococcoidia bacterium
TTACGGTGAAGGTATCTGGATACCGACTTTCGTCGGTATGGTAGACTCATTGCTAGACGAACTCATGTTGATGTTGTTTGGCAAAACTTTTTAACTATTATGCTATAATCGCAATCGAAGTAACATATATTATCAGCAATCTGGGAACGAAGGAGTAATGAACCCTTTTTCACCCTCCCGACCGAGTCAGTCATGAAATCATCCACAATTCACGTTCAGAACCTGCGCAAGGTCTACACTGTCAGCCAGCAGGAAGCCGGCACGATGGCCGCGCTGGGAAGCCTGGTGCGCCGTCACAAGGTAGAAGTCCCTGCTGTGGATGGCATATCGTTCGACCTCGCTCCCGGCGAGATAGTTGGTTTTCTAGGCCCCAACGGCGCCGGCAAGACGACCACGCTTAAGATGCTTTCCGGTGTGTTGCATCCTACTTCGGGCGAGGCGACGGTGCTCGGCTCCGTTCCCTGGAAGCGCGAAAAATCGTTCCTGCGGCAGATTACTCTGGTGATGGGGCAGCGCAACCAACTGGTCTGGGATATCCCCGCCCTGCATTCATTCGAGTTGAACCGGGCTATCTACCGCATCCCGCCGGAGGACTACCGCCGTATGCTCGACGAGTTGACCGCGCTTCTGGAGCTGGGGCCGCTTCTGCACAAGCCGGTGCGCAACCTTTCCCTCGGCGAACGGATGAAGTGTGAGATCGCGGCAGCCCTGCTGCACCGCCCGAGCGTGGTGTTTCTGGACGAGCCGACTATCGGCCTGGATGTGACGATGCAGCGGCGCATACGCGCTTTTATCACGGAGTACAACCGCCGCTTCGGGGCGACCGTCCTGCTCACCAGCCACTACATGGCTGACGTGGAAGCATTGTGTAAGCGCATCGTGGTTATCCACCATGGCAAGCTCCTTTTCGATGGCGACCTTGCGATTTTGGTGCAGAAGTTTACGGCACACAAGACCATCGAGGTGCAGATAGGGGACTGCCAGGCCGACTTGAATCAGTATGGCGAAGTCGTATCATGCGCAGACGGCCACTTCAAGCTACGTGTCCCCAAAGCAGAAACGGCCCGCGTCACCGAGAGGCTGCTGGCGGACCTTCCGGTGGTAGACTTGCTGGTGGAAGACCCTCCCATCGAGGAAGTGATCGAGATGGTCTTTGCGCAGGAGGGACTATGAGAGGCCTGGTCGAGCTGTACGCGCAGCAGTTCAAAACTACGATGGCGGCGATGTTGCAGTATCGCGCCTCGCTGGCTATCTGGATGATCGGGCAGGTGCTGGAACCGCTGGTCTATCTCATCGTATGGACGATAGTATCGAACGGCAGCGGCGGAAGCGTGGGCAGCTACACCACGAAGGAGTTCGCCGCTTACTTCATCGTGCTGATGCTGGTCAATCAGATTACCTACACCTGGATAATGTACGAGTTCGAGTACCGCGTTCGGGAGGGAACCCTCTCGTTTGCGCTGTTGAAGCCCGTGCACCCCATCCATTCGGACATCTCTGACAATCTGTCATCTAAACTGATAACGCTGCCTATGATGATAGTCATAGCGATAGGGCTGGCGCTGGCCTTCCATGCTTCCATTTCACCCCCGCTGTGGGCCATCGGAGTATTCATCCCGTCGCTGCTGATGGCCTTTCTGGTGCGGTTCCTCCTGGAGTGGACGCTGGCGCAGGCTGCGTTCTGGACGACACGGGTCAGCGCCATCAATCAGACCTACTTTGTGCTGCTGCTGTTTCTCTCCGGGCAGATCGCCCCGCTGGCGCTTCTGCCGCATCCGGTGCAGATTGTGGCTGCGATTCTGCCCTTCCGCTGGTTGATCAGCTTTCCGGTGGAAGTCCTGCTGGGCCAGCATACGCCTGCCCAAGCGCTGATGGGTCTGGGAGCCCAGGTGGCGTGGCTAATCGTAAGCATCGTACTGGTCCGGGTGGTATGGCGTGCGGGCCTGAGAGTCTACTCGGCGGTGGGCGCATGAGCTACCTTAGATTGTTCGGGGCGTTTTTCCGGGTCAGCGTGAGGGGCGAGTTGGCCTATAGAGCCAACTTCTTCATACAGCTATTCCAGTCGCTGCTCAGCCTGGGCATCTCGTTGGCGGGACTGGCTGTGATCTTTTCCTACACAAACACCCTGGGCGGCTGGCGGCCTGACGAGGTGCTGGCGCTTGTCGGCGTGTACTTTCTGGTGGGCGGAATGATCGGCCTCATAATTCAGCCGGGCATGGAAGAGCTTATCGATGCGGTGCGCCACGGTACGCTGGATTTTACGCTGACCAAGCCGGCGGATGCGCAGCTAATCATTAGCATACAGCGTGTGGAAATCTGGAGGCTGATCGATATCATGATGGGGTTCGGCGTGCTGGCGGCTGCGCTGGTCCGGATGGGCGAGAGGGTGGGAGGATGGGAGGCGGCTGTGTTCATTCTGATGCTGATTGCGGGCGGGGTCATCATCTACAGCTTCTGGCTGATTCTGGCGACGCTTTCGTTCTGGTTCGTGCGGGTGGAAAACATTCTGGTGGTGTTTCAGAGTATGTACGAGGCAGGGCGCTGGCCGATTAGTTTGTATCCGGGATGGCTGCGTTATGGCCTTACGTTTGTAGTGCCGGTCGCTTTCGCCGTGACGGTCCCCGCCGAGGCCTTGACCGGCCGCCTTAACTGGGAAACCTTATTGATAGCGGTGGCGCTGGCCGTAATATTTTTTATGGTGTCGCGGTTATTCTGGCGCGCCGGATTACGCCATTATTCGGGAACATCGGCGTGAGGAAGTCACAATGGCACGCGCAGGGCATCGTTGGTGTGCACCTTGTAGGGCAGGTTGGGAAACCTGCCCTACGGCGAGCTAATGTATGGCACTGCCCCCGAATAGGAAATATGAAAGCGCCGCCTTTCAGGCGGCGCTTTGTTAGTTCATGCTAACAGATTCGCCAGCTATGCTATCTATCCTCGCTCAGCCGTATTAGATGCAGCTTCTCCAGTATCTGGAAGCCCAGGATGGCTAAAGCAGGAATGGCTATCATCAAGATGATGCATATACCCAGCAACTGGTCGCTGACCAACGGGACAGACCCCGTTCCTTCGAAACCTCCCATGTGTCTCCTCCTGCCTGTGACTCCGGGTCTGTAATATTTCCGGGATAACTTAATTACCAGCCCTAATAATAGGTTAATCAACCTAATCGTTTTTCGCATTGTCCGAGACAGCTATTTTTATCTCGATATAACGCAATACTTTTGTGGAGGTGTAGGTATATATGCTAAGCATTTATACTGTTAAATATTGCGTGAAATGCTGATTCGCTCTAGCATTTATATGGTAAAATCTAATGTAGTTAGACATAACACCAGCAGGAGGTACGCATGGGGGACACTTTGAAGAAGACGAGGATACTGGTCGCTGACGATCATGCCATCGTGCGCGAGGGGTATTGTAAGGTCCTGGAACAGGAACCGGACTTTGAGGTTGTGGCGCAAGCTGCCGACGGGGAGGAGGCATTGAAACTGACTGCGGAGCTGGAACCGGATATCGTCCTGCTTGACATTCTTATGCCTAAGCTTAACGGCATCGAGGCTGCCAGGCGGATCAAGGAGAAATATCCGAATATAACCGTCATCATACTATCTGCTTACGATGATGACCAATTTATCTTCAGTTCGCTGGAAGCAGGAGCTGCCGCATATCTGCTGAAGAGCAGCCGTGGTCGCGAGGTAGTTGCCTCGATTAGAGCAGTATGTGAGGGGGAATCAGTACTTCATCCTTCAATTACCCGTAAAGTGATGGCGCGTTTTGCGCCCACTTCAAGCAAACCAGCGCAACAGGAGTCTGGGGCAAGGCTCAGCGAGAGGGAAAAAGAGGTTTTGACTCTGGCGACTAGAGGATTAAGCAATAAAGATATTGCCAATGAGCTTTGCATCAGCGTACGCACTGTTCAGGCACACTTCACCAGCGCGTTCAATAAATTGCAGGTAAGCTCACGGAGTGAAGCCCTCCTGCGCGGCTTAAAGGAAGGCTGGCTCAGTCTGGCTGACGCAAACTCCAAGGATGCGTAGACGCAGCATACTAAGAGGTGGTGGAGAGAGCAGTAATGAGCTTTCTGGCTAAGGCTGTTCGCAGGCCCGGGACATGGCTCCTGATATTACTGCTATTGGGCATAACTCTCCTTCAGTATGCTTATCTCCTGAAGCACCCCACCTTTCTTGCCGATTTGACAGCCAACCTCGGCTTAACCCGGTATACCGTTGAGCGAGTCCTCTATCTGCTGCCTATAATCCTGGCCAGTCTCTTGTTCGGGTGGAGGGGTGGTGTAACCGTCACGTTGATTGCAGTTGGCTGTATGCTGCCGCGGGGTATCCTTAACGCACCGCACCGTGTCGACGACCTCGTTGAAACAAGCATAATCTTCATAATCGGCATTCTGGTGAGCTATTCTCTTGAATCGCTGAAAAAGGAGAGGGAGCGCCGCGCACAGTTGGAAACGGCCCAAAAAGAGCTGCATGTCCAGCTTCATATCATCGAGGAGAATGAGAAACGTCTTGCTGCTCTTAACCGGACTGCCAGCATCATTTCCCAGACCCTCGAGCTGGACAGGGTTTTTGATAGTGCGGTGGATTGTGTCAGGGATGTAACGGGGGTTGACGCCGTCCGTATATATGTCATAGATAACGCAACCCAGGAACTTTCTCTTGTCGCCTATCGCGGCATATCGGAGGAGTTTGCTGCAGGGGCTTCCGGGATGAAGATCGGTGAAGGTTTAAACGGTAAGGTTGCTGAGACAGGGGAACCATTGTTTATAAAGGATGTCTCCGAAGAAGACAGGCCGCTCAGATTGCTGGCAGCAAAGGAAGGTATCCGCTCCCAGCTCATTGTGCCCCTTGTATCCAAGGGAAAGGTAGTCGGTACTCTTTCCGTGGCTATGCACAGAGAACGCACCTTTCTTCCCGAGGATGTGGATATGCTTACTGCTGTGGGAAACCAGATTGGCGTCGCTGTAGAGAACGCGCGCTTATATCAACAGGAACGCAAAGTCGCTGAGCAGCTCAGAGTCTCAGAACAAAGGTATCGGGAGTTATTTGAGAATGCCCATGACGCTATCTGGCTTCATGATTTGGAAGGTAATATCGTCGCTGCCAACAGAGCGTGTGTCAGGCTTACCGGATACAGCCTGGAGGAGCTGTGTAACCTGAAGGCAACCAGGCTGCTCTCTGAGGACAGCCTTGACACTGCGAGAGATATTCAATCCCGTCTTATTAAAGGCGACGATGTGGGCTGCTTCGGTGAAGTCAAGCTGGTCAAGAAGGATGGGACCGAGGCCTTTGTTCAGATAGCCAGCAGCCTGGTGTACAGCAACAATACGCCGGCTGTCTTTCAACATCTTGCCAGAGATATAACCGAGGCGCGGAATATGCAGGAGAATCTGCGTTTCTTGTTGCAGCAGATCACCAGAGTTCAGGAGGAAGAAAGGAAACGCATCGCACGTGAGCTTCATGACGAGACCATCCAGACTCTGGTGGCTCTCTGCCTGCGCATAGACGATCTGGCATCCAGCGCCAAGGTTCCGCAGGAGATACGGCCAGGGCTGGAGGAGTTATATCAGCAGGCCAATAATATAATGATGGAAGTGCGGCGCTTGAGCCAGGATTTACGACCTGCGGCATTGGATAGCCTGGGACTGGTGCCTGCGCTGGAGGGGCTGGCATCACAAATAACGAAATATTCGGGGATAGTAACAGAAGTGAACGTGGTCGGGGGAAAACGCAGATTGCCCGATGAGGTTGAGCTGGTGCTGTTTCGCATTGTCCAGGAAGTCTTAAGAAATGTTTGGAAGCATGCTGAAGCAACCACAGCTAACATTACCCTGGAGTTTGCCGAGGGCAGTATTAGAGCAACATTCAGAGATAATGGCAAAGGGTTTGACCCCCCCAAAGTGTTGAGCAACTTGCCAAGGTACGGTAAGCTCGGTTTGGCCGGGATTCAGGAGCGCGTACAGTTGCTGGGCGGCACTTTGGCGATTAGCTCGGAGTTGGGTAAGGGAACAACCATAACCGCTAAGCTGCCTTTTTAGACCGCGCTTGTTTTAATCCCCTCCGCCCAGTTTCATCTTCATATCACCGCTGCCAGGTAAGCCGCTACCAACATCTTCAACCATCAAGCCAGCTTACTACGTTGGTTACCTGCTTATTAGTACTTTTAGCAGGATGAAGTAAGCATTATTACCTAGTCTATATTGCCAATTTAGGAAGTCCTATTGCATTAAATCCGTATTTATGTTAGCATAATGTGCAATTAACGTACCTGAGCAAAAGCTGCTGCGTTCAATGTTCAATTCGCCGAAAAAGGGAGAACTCTATTGAGTAGAGACTTTGGAGTTGATGAGGGACGCTCTCTTATTGCTGCCTTAAGATAAGGAGGGAGATGACATGACCGAAGCAAGGAACTCCCAGGCAAACCGTAAGAGGCGGGCTAAGGCACTGAAGCGAGCGGTCTTCTTTGGCGTTATTTCAGTGTCGATTTACCTTGCGGTGTTTCTAAATCAAGATACTGTAACCCGCTATTTCACCAAAGGGGGAGTATTTGCTCTTGTCATCATAGTCACTGCTCTGGCTGTCTCTCTTGTTCACGGGAGTTTTGCCAGCTATACGATAGACCTCAGCGGGATTAAGCCCTGGCAGGATGGCAAGCAGCAGGAAGGAGAGCACTAGAATGGAAGGCGGCATTACCGATGTAGCCAAGGAATTTATCGGCCTGGGTGCCGGCAGTGTAATCTTCCTGATTGTTTTGGGGTTCCTTGGCGGCTTGATCAGTGGATTTATCGGTTCCGGTGGGGCGTTCGTGCTGACGCCCGGAATGATGAGCCTGGGTGTGCCCGCAACCATCGCGGTAGCCACTAATATGTGCCATAAATTTCCTAAGGCGCTCGTGGGAGCATATAAGCGCAACAAATTTGGTCAAGTCGACATAAAGCTGGGAGTGCTGATGGGCCTCATCGCCACCGCAGGAGTACAGGTAGGGATTCAAGTTCAAAAGTGGATACTTAATGCCTGGGGTGAAGCTGGTTCCAATCTGTACGTGAGCTTGGCCTTTGTCAGTATTTTATCGGTAATAGGATTATTTATGCTGGTTGACTCGCGAAAAGCGAGAAAGTCGGAAACGGGGGAGAAGATTTCGGGTCTGGCCAGGAAAATGCAGAGTATTAATCTCCCACCTATGATAAAGTTAAAAAATGGCGGGTCCATTTCAGTCTGGATTATTATTCCGATTGCTCTTGGAACGGGGCTGCTGGCTGCCACCATTTCGGTGGGCGGTTTTGTTGGCGTCCCGGGAATGATTTATATCTTGGGGATGTCTTCGCTGCTGGCGAGCGGCTCAGAGCTTATCATTGCCTTCATGATGGGCTTGGCAGGCACGGTGACGTGGGGCTTAGGAGGATTCGTTGATATCAGGATGGTCCTCTTGATTCTGGCTGGTTCTTTGTTCGGGGTGCAGGTGGGAGCCATAGGAACGACCTACGTAAAAGACTATATGGTTAAACTTGTTATGGCTTTGGTCATGTTAGTAGTCTGTGTCAGTCGTGCCTTAGTGCTTCCTAACTATCTCAATGACCTGGGCATGATTACGGTCAGTGCGGGCACTATGTCTCTGCTCAAGAATACCAGCTTTGTCGTGATGTGCCTTGCCTTAGCCATAGGAGGGGCCATCATTTTGGGCAATATGTGGCTAAGAAGGCGAGCACTGGCTAGGGTTCCACTGGAAGAAGCAAAAGCAAGACTGTTACCTCTAAAAATGGAAGAGTCAAAAGACCAATTGTGAGCTTTACGAAGGGGGAGACCTTAAATAAGGTGCTGATGCCAGCCTGTATATGTGGCAAGCATTAGCGAGAGGGGGATGTCATGGCGATCATCACAATATCGAGAGGCACGTTCAGTGGGGGCCAGAAGTTAGCTGAATGCATTGCTGCTAAGTTAGGCTATCGCTGCATAAGTCGGGAGGTCCTGGTAGAAACAGCTAAAGAATTCGATGTGTCGGAAGAGAAGCTACTGGAAGCCCTCACCAAGAAACCGTGGCTTTTGGAACGTTTGACCCGGGCCAGGGACCGCTATCTTGCTTATATTCGCGCGACACTGCTTAAAGAGGTCAAGGATGAAAACGTGGTGTATCACGGACTCGCAGGTCATTTGCTGCTTAAAGATGTTCCTCATGTTTTCAGGATTAAGGTCATTGCAAACATAGAGTTCCGTGTTAGAAATGCCATGGAGCGCAATAATTTAAGCAGGGAAGAGGCATTGCGATATATCCGTGATGTCGATGAGGGCAGGGCGCGCTGGACAAGATTTATCTATGATGTAGACTGGAATGATCCCAACTTGTATGATTTAGTTGTCAATCTCGACCAGATAGCAATCGAAAGCGCATGTGATGTTGTCTGTCATCTGGCGAATATGGAAGGTTATCAGAGAAGCGATTTGTCAAAGAAGATTATAAATGATATGGTATTGGCAACTCATTTGAGGGCACTGATTGCCGCAGATAGAGGCATCTCGGATAGGGAGGTAGAGGTTGTGGCTGATGGAGGGGTTGTTACAATTAGTGGGACGGTGGAATCGATAGCGGAGGCGGACAGGATCAGGACTATCGTGCGGATGGAGCCGGGAGTTGCAGAGATAGATTCTAAGCTGCGGGTGCGCCTGCCTGTTTGGCTTGTAGGCAGTGTATAAACTCCGTATCTTTTCCGACAGGAGCAGCATATGGCTATTATCACAATATCGAGAGGCACATTTAGCGGGGGCGCAGACCTGGCAAAGTGGGTCGCTGAAAAGCTCGGCTATCGCTGCATAGCAAGGGAAGTTCTTACTGAGGCAGCGAAGCAGTATGGCGCAGACGAGGAAGGGTTACGTAAAGCGCTTATGGAGAAACCCGGCTTCATCGAGCGTTTGTCATCTGAAAGGACCCGTTATCTTGCTCTTATCCAGGCAGCCCTCTGTAAAGCGGTGAAGGATGACAAGGTGGTCTATCACGGCCACGCGGGGCATTTGCTGCTTGTGGGTGTTCCTCACTTAATCCGGGTCAGGGTCATCGCCAACATGGACCTGCGCATAGCATCCGCTATGCACCGCCAGAAGTTAGGCAGGCAGCAGGCCATCGAATATATTCGCAAAATGGATGATGCAAGGTCAAAGTGGACGAAGTTTCTTTATCATGTGGACTGGCAGGACCCCTTGCTGTATGACCTAGTTATCAATCTGGACAACTTCAGCCTTTCCGTTGCCTGCGAAGTGGTATGTGCTGCCACCAAGCTGGAAGTATTCCAGACTTCACCGGAATCTCAGAAGGTCATGGACGACCTGGCGCTGAGCACCGATGTTAAGGCTAGAATCATTTCAGACCCCGGCATCAAGACTGCGCAGGTGGAGGTAGAGGCCGATAATGGCATCGTTACAATATCGGGCACAGTGGGTTTCCAGGAGGAATTGAACAGGATTAACGAAATAGCTCGAAATGCACCGGATGTCAGAGGGCTAAGATCAACTGTCAGGATAGAAACTCACTGGGCATTGACGCAGGGCAGATACGCCCGCTAGAGCAGGGTATTGCCCGCACGCACCTCAAAGCTCATTCCACCCTCAGTGAAAACCCAGGAATGTCTGATTTGCCTGTACTATAACCATCAATAGTGCAGGATAATGCCATAATCCCCCACGGCAAAGACGTCTGAGGAGTTGCCCCAGACACCACGAAGGCTAACGTTAGTGCCGCTGGTCATGGTGCTCCAGGCACTGCCATTGTAGTGCAGGATAATGCCATAATCCCCCACGGCAAAGACGTCTGAGGAGTTCCGAGGAGGAGTTGCCCCAGACACCATGAAGGCTAACAGTTGTGCCGCTGGTCATGGTGCTCCAGGTGGAGACTGGTGGGGCCGTAGGCTGGGGAGTCGGCGTAGGTGTAGGAGCAGGAGTAGGCGTTGGCGCTGGCGTTAGCGTAGGTGTTGGCGTTGGCGTAGGTGTTGGAGTAAGTATAGGTGTGAGTGTGGGCGTTGGCGTAGGTGTA
>JBBIRL010000063.1:0-9553 GCA_037441825.1 Dehalococcoidia bacterium
TGCAGGTCGGTCAGTCCGGTGAGATTGGAGAGGGGAGATAAGTCGCTTATCTGGTTATTCTGGATTTGGAGTTCGGTCAGTCCGGTCAGCTTGGATAACGGTGACAGGTCGCTTATCTGGTTCTCCGAAATATAGAGAGCGGTCAGCTTGGTCAGGCTGGATAGAACGGATATATCGCTTATTTGGTTCTGCGCGAGGGAAAGCTGGGTCAAGTTGGTCAATTTAGAAAGTGGTGAGATGTCGCTTATCTGGTTTACGTGAAGGTTTAGGTATCCCAGACTGGTGAGTTTGGAGAGCTGAGATATGTTGCTTATCTCGTTATAAGCCAGCGAGAGGTATGTCAGGTCAGTGCAGTATTCCAGGCCGCTGAGGTCGGTGATGTTTGCAGAATCGGCGTCGAGCCTGGTAATGCCTTTGAGATCGGATTGGTAGATGTCGCCCGTAGGCTTCGATATTGCTTCCCGAATCCTTGCCTGGAGATGGGAATCGGGGAAAGTAACTGCCTCATCCGCTCTCGCGACTGAAAAGGGCAGTAACAGCGCCATCAGGCTGATTAAGGCGATTGCCATACTTAACTTGTGAAATACACCCATTTATGCCTTCTAGTAAGTTATTGTGGGCTGATTGCGCCGTGAGCATTCTATTCGCCTGTGGGACACGTTGTCAACGACCTGCAAATTAAATAAGATGCCCAGCCTGCGCCCTTTATGGGTAGAGCCGGGCCATCTCGTCTTAGGCTATTCTAGCCAGGGCGGGCTACTGCCCATATGGCACGAAACGCGCTGATCACGGCCGCCGGCGCCATGAAGGTTGCCAGGTAGGCAACGATGTCATTGATTTTGGTTCCTGCTTCTCCTCCTAAATCATTCAGAGGTAGAAATCCTTTCGTAAGGCCTACCACAATCAGGGCGATGGCAGCGATGAGCAGGGGGAGCACTTCCTTCCCGGTGATGTTAAGTAGCCCGACGAGGATGCCCACAATAACCAGCGTTAGCGTGATGCCACTGTTGTCGTGGTACCCGATGCCGCCGACTATTGCCAGAATTATCCCGACAAAGAAGGCCAGCAGGCCGATGTAGCCGAAGGGTTTCTTCGTGACATCTGGCTTGGCTGTTTCCGTCATTTTCTACGCTCCTTTCCCTTTTGGTTACTAGCACGGAATTCTACAAGAGTGCGTTACGATTGTCAATACGTAGCCTAATGAGCGAACTGAGGATTCATAGATGGCTAAGGTTGCTTACGGCAGCGGTCCGAGGACGATCACTTTCACTGTAGCAGGACAACCCGGTCTCCATTGAAGACAGGAACAATATTATAGAAGTCTATCCTGGAGGCAAATATCAGGTCGTCTGCGAAACCGAGGGATTCCAGAAAGCGGCCGTGCTCGCTTGAACTCAATACATCGAGGCCATGTCCCCTGTTGGCTGCAGCAAGGTCTGAAGCCGCAGAAGCAGTATCGCTCAACTGGGTTTTAATTCCATGTTTTCGCAGATCAAGAGCTATTCTGTCAACCATCATTCCAGCGCAGAAAAAGTCCTCCGTCGAGGGCCCGCCATAGCGCCCCGAGCATACAATGGCTATACCTTTGCCCTGAGCGCCTGCCGCAGCCTTTACCAAAGCCGCTGAGGCCGCTGATACATTGATAAGAGCAGCGATATAAACAGGCCGGCCGCACCCGGCATAAGCCTTCCTGATCGCTCCAGTGCCGTTTGAGGTATAGGAGTAAATCAACTTTCCACGCACCACTTCCGCAGCCATGTATTCCAGAGGCGAATTGCCCAAATCAGAGCCGGGAATATTTTTGCCCATGTCTTCCCCACCGAGAAGATACGAGTCGCGAGGCAGTTTAGCAGCGCCCTTCTTCGCCTCCTCAACTGTGAGGCAAGGGCGCACCCCAGTCGCCCCGCTCGCCAGCGCTGTGATAATAGTGCTGGTGGCTCTAAGCACATCGACGACTGCGCACAGGCATCCCTTGAGGTCATCTTCCTTAAGGAAGGTAGGGGCTACAATTACATCTACTTTCATCTCGCACCTGCTGTCTGTAGTATACCATAATCTTTACGGTTTAGGCGTAGCGCAGACCCGACCTTGACACAGTGCCTCACTCCGCATAGAATTCCCCTACA
This sequence comes from Dehalococcoidia bacterium, assembly GCA_037441825.1. Classification (GTDB taxonomy): domain Bacteria; phylum Chloroflexota; class Dehalococcoidia; order SZUA-161; family SZUA-161; genus JACWAE01. The sequence goes on from JBBIRL010000063.1 coordinate 2,127, forward strand.
TGGATTTTTGCCCCGATGGGGCTGCTAGATAGCTTCATTTGTCGTAACGGAGGCTGCCCATGTATATGAGCGATGTAATGACCACCAATGTGATTACTATATCCAGCAATACCTCTCTGGCTGAAGCAAGGAGAGTAATGGAGGCCCACCATTTGCGGCGCTTGCCTGTGGTGGATAGAGGGATGCTGGTGGGCATAGTCACCAGGGACCAGCTCGACAGAGTCGGCCCTTCCCAGATTTCGAGCTTTAATATACATGACCTCACCCGCCTATTGAACAAGGTCACAGTCAAAGACGTTATGACCAAGAATCCCGTAACTGTCAGCCCCGACGCCACAGTTGAAGAGGGTGTGACCCTGGCTCAGGAGAAAAAGATAGGTGCCCTGCTCGTGGTGGATGATGGCAGGCTGGTGGGCATAGCCACTACCAACGACTTCTTCTACAAGATACTCAACCCCATCCTGGGCATAGACAGGCCCGGCTCTCGGCTCATCATCAAAAACTGTGGTGGAACCAAGGATATCGAAAAGGCGATAGGCATCATCAACAATCTGGGCTTAGAAGTGGAGACTATGTTTATGCTTCCCTTCCCCGAACGAGAGCAGCATAACTTTGTTGTACACATCACTTCGGAAGACCCCACCCACTTGATCAAAGAGCTGCGCAAGATGGGTTGCGAGGTTGAGAGAAGAGCGCGGTAATATTCAGCTAACAGTTGTCAGCGGTCGGCTTTCAGTTAAATCAAGAAATCGAAGAAGTGTGGAGACAGACAAGGGGCTTAAGCCCCTTGTCTCTTTATGCGGTTAATGAATAGCTATCCAGCGGCTGCGCATCTGGCCGCAACCAGCCTTTATATCCACACCCTTGGATACTCTTATAGTGCTGGAAACTCCGTTCGCCTTTAGCTCACTCTGAAATGCCAGCACCCTCTTCATAGATGACGGACTAAATTCCTGGCACGCAGTTGGATTTCCGGCTATCAGGTTTACCTGGCAATTCATGCCCTCCAGTAAGCGTGCCAGCTCAAGAGCATGGTTTGCGGAGTCGTTTACCCCCTGGAAAAGGGCGTACTCAAAAGTGGGACGCCGCCCCGTCTTCTTAAAGTAATCCCGGCATGCCGGAATCAACTGACTCAGGGGATACTTTTTATTAATAGGGACGAGCTTATTCCTAAGAGCGTCATTGGCGGCGTGGAGGGAGATGGCTAACTCGACATGGAGGCTTTCCCCGGCAAGACGCTTAATCTGGGGCACCAACCCCACCGTAGAAACGGTTATCTGCCTGGCGCCAAGCCCTAAGCCATGCTTGGAATTCAGCGTAACGATAGACTGCCATACCGCCTCGTAATTCGCCAGCGGCTCCCCCATGCCCATGAATACCACATTGGTGACAGGGCGTCTGGCCGGGTCAGTTGCCGTCTCTCCCTTGAGTTGTTCAGCGTTCACCAGGCGCATGAAGTGTAGTACCTGCTCAATGATTTCGCCGGGACGCAGATTGCGCTCGAAGCCCTGCTGTCCCGTGGCACAGAAAGGACAGCCGACGGGACATCCTACCTGTGTAGAGACGCATACCGTACGCCGCTCCCGGCTCGAACCGGTTTTCTCATAGAACATGAGGCTGGATTCAATAGTCCTGCTATCCTCCAGCCTAAAGAGCACCTTCCTGGTTTGCGCATCTGTGGAGATTTTCTCATCTACAGGCGTCAGCCTGGTTAACGAAGCCACTCCGGCGAGCTTCTGACGAAGCGATTGAGGCAGGTCTGTCATCTCCTCAAAAGAGGTGGCGAGCTTCTTATAAACCCACCACGCTATCTGGTCAGCCCTATAGGCAGGTTCGCCCAAAGAGCATACCAGCTCCTTTAACTGAGGGTAGGACAGGTCTAGAATATTTTTATGAGCGGTCTCCACATTAATGCCCTTTCACTTCCTAATTCTACCATTCTAACGCCCGAAATACACAAAAGTGAGGGGTGTTCAATTGAACGCCCCTCTAAAATGTCATTGCTTTGAAATAGTGCGTTCAGGCAACCATAGGGTAGGTGCTCCGCCACCTACCAGGGAATGCGGGTGACAGAGCACCCGCGCTATTTTTAAGTTTCGTGGCGCTGATTGCAATCAGCATGGTAGATTTCCACCTTCAGGTGGAATCCGGGCACCTGGACTCCTGCTTCCGCAGGAGCAGCATAAATTGAAACTTCAGATGAGTAGTTGTTTACCAGACAGTATGTGCATCTCTGCAATACCTGTCAACATATCTGTGCCATCCCCAACGGCGCACGAGAACAAGTTGTCATCAGGCGTTATCAAGTGTTAGAATTAAGAACCTTTATACGCTGTCCTGTTATAAATTATCCTTGGGGTACAAAAACTGAGCCTAAGCAATGAGCAGATTTAGTACCGGAATAAAACCCTCAGCTAGCGTTATATACGGCGTGGCGATTGCCCTCATCTTTGGCTTCGCCCTGTTCCTGCGCACTTATTTCCCTTATCATAACGTCTTTACCGGCACCTGGGTCAGGTTTCAGTACGAAGATGCCTATTATCACATGCGGCTGATAGAGAACCTGTCCCATCACTTCCCGCACCCCATCTTTTTCGACCCTTTCACATTCTATCCTCACGGTCTAGCCGTTTATTTTGCGCCCTTCTTCGACATACTCGTCGGTTTTTTCATATGGGTAATAGGCCTGGGCCATCCGTCAACGCACGTAATAGAGACAGTGGCGGCCTATTTCCCGGCAGTCCTGGGTGCCCTGGTTACCTTCCCTGTATATTTCATAGGGAAAGAGCTATTTAACAGGAAAGTAGGCCTTATCGCAGCAGCTTTGGTCGTCATAATCCCCAGCCAATTTCTGCTGCGCTCTCTGCTGGGATTTACCGACCACCATGTTGCGGAAACCTTTTTCAGCACATTGATCATTCTCTTTCTAATACTGGCAGTGAAACGCGCAAAGGAGAAAGAGATTTCTTTCACCAGCCTGCGGAATAGGGATTGGAAAAGTGTGAAGAAACCCTTAATCTACTCTCTTCTGGCCGGGATAGCGCTGGGATGCTACCTACTTTCCTGGGTTGGCGGCGGGCTCGTTGTACTCGTAATCTTCATTTTCCTCCTCATCCAGTACCTCGTGGACCACATAAGAGGCAGGTCAACAGATTACCTTTGTATTGTGGGAGTGCTTTCCACATTCATCGCGCTGGTGATGATTGTACCCTTCAGAGTAGTCCTGGCCGAGGGGAACCTGTACAGTGCAGCATTGCTCGCAGGCATTTTGGCATTGTTGGTATTGAGCGGGCTCTCGCTCCTGATGAGCAGGAGAGGCTTAAGGTGGTTCTACTATCCATCGGCGCTGGCGGTCTTGGGCCTTCTCGGCATACTTGTCTTTTATTTTGGCGACCGCCATTTGTTCGACTCGCTTCTTAACGTATTCAGCGTCTTCAGGCGAAGCGGAAGCGCCTTGACAATCGCTGAAGTAACACCGCTCACACTTAGCACGGCATGGCAAGAGTTCACCACAGGCTTTTACTTAGCTTTAATATCCCTGGTTCTAGTAATTTACCTCGTCATAAAGGAGCAAGCCGCTGACAAAACACTGTTCCTGGTCTGGAACCTGGTAATGCTAGCAGCCACCCTGGGACAAAACCGCTTCGCATACTATTTCACTGTGAATGTTGGACTGCTCACCGCATACCTCTCCTGGAAAGCAGTAGATTGGGGCAGCTCCTTTATGAAAGTCTACGAGAAGGCCAGGGGCAAGGAGGATGATAGAAGTGAAAGGAGAAGAAAAGAAAAGGGCAAGGCTAAACCGGGGAAGAAGGCAAAGCGCAAAAAGGCGAAGGAGCTGTCAAGTAACCAGGGGACCCTGGTCACAAGAGGCGTTGTGTTGAGATACGGCTATTTTGTAATAGCCATATTGATCGTGTTTTTCCTGGCATTTTACCCCAATATCGGGAGGGCGATATATGTTGCCGAACAGGCTCCCAATCCTAATGATGCCTGGCATGATGCCATGGTCTGGATGAGAGAAAATACTCCAGACCCGTTCCAAAACCCCGACTTCTATTATGGCCTGTATCAAAAGCCAGCAGGGAATGAAGACTACAACTATCCGCCATCGGCGTACGGCGTCATGAGTTGGTGGGACTACGGCCATTACATTACCTACATCGCCCACCGCATACCGAACTCCAATCCGTTTCAGGCAGGCGCTAAAGTTGCAGCCCTGTTCTTTACCGGACAGGACGTATCAGCCACGAATGAGATGCTCAACAAGCTAGGCTCCAAATATGTGGTCATCGACTACCCGATGGCAATGTATGCAAGGCAGCAAAACGGCCTTATTTTCGGCAAATTTTACGCGATGGTAGATTGGGCAGGGAAGAATCAAAGGAACTTTTTTGAGACTTATTACCAGATGGTCACAGATCCGCAAACTAACACATCGAAACTTGAACCAATACTATTATATTATCCTGCGTATTACCAGTCCATATCCAGCAGGCTGTATATCTTCGGAGGTGAGGCAGCCATACCTAAAGACTCAACTGTGGTTATTTCCTACGTTGAGAAGACAGACAACAACGGAGTTAAATATAAGGAGATCTCCTCTGGCCGTACGTTCTCAACTTACGACGCGGCAAAATCATATCTGGACAGCCAGACAGGGTCAAACTACGTACTTGTAGGGAATAACCCCTTTGCCAGCCCTGTGCCTCTGGAGAAACTGAACAACTACAAACTGATATATGAGTCACCGTCTAAAGTAACACCGGCGCCAGGGCTAACCACATCTTATGTAAAGATATTTGAGTATTCACCCTAAGAACACCGCCCTATGCTTAATATTAGCTTTGAACAAGGTATCTCTCGTTCCAGGAAATAACTTTGGATGTTACACGGCTAAGGTACTACCTTAAGGCCCCGCTATACCGTAACTCCCTCTTTCTGATAGCTAATACCGTATTTACTACCGGCCTGGGCTTTTTCTTCTGGATGGTTGTCGCCAGGTTCTATACAGCATATGAGGTGGGTGTAGGCTCCGCGATAATATCCGCCGTCTTCTTCTTAGCCTTATTGAGCACGCTGGGCCTCGATGTGGCCATTATCCGCTTCCTGCCCAAATCCCCAAAACCCGTGGAGTTGATAAACTCCTGTCTCGCCCTGAGCGGAATCGTAGCCCTGGTCATAGGGTGTATATTCCTTGCTGGCTTGGGTCTGTGGTCTCCTAAATTGATTTTCGTTAGAGAAAGAGCAGTGTTCGCCCTGGCTTTTCTGGTATTTACCTGCGGCTGGACGCTCTCGGGCGTAATAGGTTCCGTATTTATTGCCAAGAGAAGGGCCGAGTTTAATCTGGCCAAAAACACTATTCTGTCACTGCTCAAAATACCCCTCCCTATTCTAATGGTTCTTTTTTTCCACGCTTTCGGCATAGTCTCCTCATGGGGGATTGCCACAGTAATTGCAGTTGCTGTTTGTTTATTCTTCTTTCTGCCCCGTGTCCAAGAATCTTATAAGCCGCTGCCCAATTTAAATTTGAACATAGTTAAGAACATATGGAAGTATTCAGTGGGGAACTACTTTGCCTCTATACTGGCTGCAACTCCATCATTCATCCTGCCTATAATGATTGTCAACATACTCAGCGGAGAGCAAAACGCCTACTTCTATGTGGCATGGACAATCGCCGCCATCCCCTTCTCCATCCCCGGCGCAGCTTCCCAGTCCCTTTTCGCCGAGGGCTCGCACTTCGAGGAGGAATTGAGTATCAACGCACGCAAAGCCCTCAGATTCGCCTTGATTTTGTTAGTCCCAGCGATCATCCTGCTAGTCGGGCTGGGCAAATGGCTTTTGCTCTTATTCGGGTCAAGCTATTCGTCAAATGCCCTGACGTTACTATGGATTCTAGGCGCTTCCAGCATATTCGTGGGGATAAACAGTGTTTACTACACCATACTGTTAGTGCGGCATAGGATCAGAGAGCTACTGGTGCTCCGCGGCTTGATAACCCTTGCTGTCCTTGTCGCAAGTGCCTTCGCTATGCGAGCAATCGGGATTGTAGGCATCGGATATGCCTGGCTGGGCGCCCAGGCGTTAGTCAGCATCTACGTTGCGCTGACGATAAGATGGCGTTACCGGGTAAGACAAGTCTAACCTTAATAATCACAGGAGATAAAAATGGAGACGGAAAGACCGCTAAGGGTCGGTATTGTGGGCTGTGGAAGAGTAGCAGTCGAGGGGTGGGGGCACATTCCGGCGCTGAAAAAAATCAGAAATGTGAAGCTAACAGCGGTCTGCGATATGAATGAAAACCTGGCCAAAGAGGTGGCAGAAAAGTTTCATATCGATCGATATTATACTGAACTTTCCGAGATGTTGAAAAATGAGAAGCTGGACATGGTGGATATCTGCACCCAGCCCAGCACTCATCTCTCCCTATCCGTCGCAGCGATGCAAGCTGGCTGCCACGTCCTGGTGGAGAAGCTGATGGCCCAGAATAGCAAAGAGGCCGATGATATGATAAAGGCTGCCAAAGAACATAAGGTGAAGCTATGTGTTGTTCACAACAAGCTATTCCAGCCAATGGTTATGAAAGCAATTTCTATAGTGAGGGAAGGTGCCATCGGTGATTTGACCGGCATAGACCTCAGAGATGCATGGTCAAAAGATAGCTCTGAAATCGTAGGGGCCGCAAACAAAGACCACTGGTACCATAAGTTGCCCTGTGGCGTACTCGGTGAGATGCTGCCCCATACCATATATCTGGCGAGGGCTTTTTTAGGCAACTTAGATGCTGTAGCAGTATATGCCAGAAAGCTGGGCAATTATGAATGGATAGCTGCCGATGAATTGAGGATAATCTTAGAGAGTAAAAAATGTATAGGGACAATCACTGCCTCTTGCAACTGGCCCAAAGGTGTGGCTACGTTCGACCTCTTCGGGAAAAAGAGAAATCTGCATGTAAGCATTCACAATGGGTTGTTGATTGAATACGGTGCCGGTGGGGAAAGTAGTCCCAACCGTGCGCTTGACAACCTGAGCCAGAGCTATCAGCAATTGGCCTGCACCTCATCTATCGCTTTCAACACCATGCTAGGCAAACATCATAGTGGCCACCGCACCCTCATTCAGAGATTCACTGAATCCATACTAAACAACACCACTCCCCCAGTTCCTGGAGAAGAGGGAAGAGAAGTAGTAAGAGTGCTAGAGAAGATAGACGCTTTGATGAAAACGAGCCTGCACAAAGCCTAAAAGCTAATTATCTATCTTCGCTTCGAAAGCAAAGGGACTGCTCTCATGGCTCCGCGTAACCTGTAAATAAGAGCGCTCAGCCAATCCCCTATGTTGTGCTTAAACGTTAAGCTGGCTCTAATAAGCACATATCTTACAAGTACCGAATGGGTAATCCTACGATACAACCCCACCGGTCT
>JBBIRL010000063.1:9563-10000 GCA_037441825.1 Dehalococcoidia bacterium
CCTGCCCTTCATTGTCATAATGGCTTATGCCGAGAAAAAAACCCTTTTTAACGCGCTTACGTGAGTTAATCAAATCAAGCTCAAGTAGGGTATCTTCGGATACCGCAACGCCGTTCTTGAATTCAAGGCATCTAAACCTTAACCCTTTCATAACGGACGCAGTGAGCATACAACACCCCCCTCCAGAAAGTGCTACCCCTGAATCACGCATTGCATACCCACTGAAGACAACATCGTAGTTTTCAATCTCCCGCTCCATTATCATGACGACACAAGGGTTATAGGTCATATCAGCATCCAGAGATAATAAGTACTTGGCACTGGTTTTAGATAAAGTATATTGACGTATTGCTTCTCTGCCACAGGCTACGTTCCAAAACCGGCTCTTGGCATAGTCTGGCTTGATAGTCTCATAGCATAACACCTTGCCCTTAAGC
>JBBIRL010000064.1:0-9979 GCA_037441825.1 Dehalococcoidia bacterium
TAGGTCTTGTTTACGCTTGGAGAAAGAGGGCTCTGGAATGGAAATAGAAAATAGAGACATCATGTTACCGGTTTACTCGCCAGCCGATCTCGACCGTGATGAGGGCAAAGCTATTGAGGCGCTCATAGCCAGGTCTACTGAGCCGATACCGGACCCGGACCGCTGGATAGAAGAAGAGCTTCAGCGCAGTGTATTGGTCACTACGCTCGACGCTGTTTTGAACTGGTCGAGAAAATATTCTCCGTGGCCGATGTTTTTCGGCCTGGCTTGCTGTTCCTTTGAGATGATGGCTGCGGCAGGGCTGAGATTCGACATGACCCGGTTCGGTATGGATATCATGCGCGCTTCGCCACGACAGGCCGACCTGATAATGGTGACCGGGACTTTAACCTGGAAGATGGCACCGGCGGTCAAGATGATTTACGATCAGATGGCGGCGCCAAAATGGGTAATAGCTATGGGCTCCTGCGCTATCAGCGGTGGGCCATTTGCCGATTCATACAGCGTAGTTCCCGGTGTGAACCGCATCATACCTGTAGACGTGTATGTGCCGGGATGCCCGCCAAGGCCTGAATCTTTGATAAGAAGCATCGTCATGCTGCAAGAGAAGATTTTGAAGGACAGCATCAGGAGGGCTAAGAATGGCTGAACTCAGTATAGGAGATAAGGTCAGGGTTAAGGAGAGGCCGAATTATACGCTCAGCGGATGGGAGGGGGAGGTGGTGGAGGTCAAAGAAGACCCTAAAGGCTGGATAATAATAAAGGCCGCTAAAACAGGCTACAAAATGGCGTTTCCCGATACCGAGCTTGAGAAAATATAGCTTCTTCAGAGATATCAAATAGAAATGACTAAACAGCTTGCGGGAAGTGAAGTCGCTAAGAGAATAGGGCAACAGCTTCCAGGGGCAATAGTTGGGCACGATGATTCTGCGATTCTAATAGAGAGTAGCTCTATCTTAGAAGTCTGTCGTTTTCTTAATCAGACCGCTGACCTGGATTTCGATTATTTGGTCAACCTCACGGGCGTAGACTATCTCGATTATCTCGAGGTAGTCTATCATTTAGCCTCACTGAAACATAATCATAGCCTTGTACTCAAGACCAGATGCTATGATCGGGAACAGCCCATAGTTCCCTCCGTAACCTCTATCTGGAAGGGAGCCGATTTTCAGGAAAGGGAAGCCTACGACCTGCTGGGGATTCGTTTCGAAGGTCATCCAAACATGAAAAGAATATTTCTTTGGGAGGGATTTCAGGGGTATCCGCTGAGAAGGGATTATCTCTAGAGAAATACAGAGGTCAGGGCTTGGATAACAATGGCTAAACCAGATTTGATACTGCTGCACGCTCCCAGCAACTACGATTTCAGGGAACGTGCCATAATGTACGGGCCGATAAGCGATGTTATCCCATCAACGCCGATTTTTGAGATGTACCCTATCGGTATGGTCAGCATCGGCGCCTATCTGGAAAAGAACGGCATTCACACCAGGATAGTAAACATCGCTAACCGCATGCTGAAAGACAAGGGATTTAATGTCGAGCGGTTCATAGGTAAATTGTCTGCATCAACCTTCGGTATAGACCTCCACTGGCTTCCCCACGCCCACGGCAGTCTGGAGTTAGCCCGGATCGTGAAAGAATTGCATCCCTCTACGCCGGTCATTATGGGGGGATTGTCATCCACCTATTTCCATAAGGAATTAATTACATGCCCTCATGTTGATTACGTTGTGCGCGGCGATTCCACAGAGGGGCCGATGCTTCAACTGATGAAGCGGATAAAGGCTGGGGAACCTGTCGACGATGTGCCAAACTTAAGCTGGAAGGATAAGAATGGCGCAGTTCACCACAACCCTATGACCTGGGTTCCTACAAGCCTTGATGAGATGCCATTGGACTATTCCTATCCCGTGAAATCAGTGCTGAAGTACCGTGATTTGGCGAGCATGACGCCTTTCAGAAATTGGATGGATTATCCTGTAACCTGTGTTGTTACCTGTCGCGGCTGCAATTATGAGTGCGCTACCTGCGGCGGCTCGAGATATGCCTACAAAAATAGCTTTGGTCGCGAAAAACCAGCCTTCAGAAGCCCGAAGCTCCTGGTCAAGGATATCGTCAGCATACAGCGATACCTCAATGGGCCTGTGTTTGTGGTTGGAGATATACGTCAGCATGGTGAGGACTACGCTGATGAATTCCTGTGGACTATGAACTACGCCAAGGTAAGAGCACCCATAGTCCTGGAGCTTTTCTCTCCCGCAGGAAATGACTTCTTTAAAAAGGTGCATAAGACTATACCGAACTACAATATACAGTGGTCGCCGGACTCGACTGACGAGGAAGTGCGGCACACGTTCGGCAAGAGATATAGTAATCAGGAGATAGAGAGTACGATTCAAAGCGCTCTGGAGAACGGGTGCAAAAGATTCGATTTATTCTTCATGATAGGACTTCCCAAGCAAACGTATGGTTCGGTTATGAAAGATGCGGGCTACTTAAGAGCGCTACTCAAAGAATTAGGACGACAAAAAAAACTATTTCCATTTATATCGCCCCTCGCACCCTTTGTTGACCCTGGAAGCAAGGCTTTCGAGAATCCCGATAAATACGGCTACAAGTTTTTCTATCGCACCCTGGAGGAACATCGACAGGCACTCAAGAGCCCAAGCTGGAAATATATGCTGAACTACGAGACAGTATGGATGAGCCGAGATGAAATAGTGGCGAGTACTTACGATGCCGCATTAGCTTTCAATCGGTTAAAAATGGAGCAAGGCCTGATTACGAAAGAGGTGGCTGAAGGTGTCGAAGCTCGTGCCAGGGGCGCCATAAATTTGATGAAGGCGATAGATAAAATAGTGAGCGAATATGGCTTCGACAGCAAAGAAATAATGTCTCTTAAAGAGGAAGCCGATGAGCTGAGTTCTTCCTCTATATGTCAAAAGAAGGAACTGCACTGGCCGTCAGCATCCTTCATGCGTAATGCACCCAGGATAGTATGGGCTTTCGCCACAGGGAGCGAACACAGGTATGGAGCTTAAAACACAACCGTTTGTACTGAACGTTGGGCCTTCTCACCCTTCTACTCATGGCGTTTTTCGCATGAGGGTGACCCTCGATGGAGAAGTGATTGTGGAGCTGGAGCCTATCTTTGGCTATCTCCACAGGGGCATAGAAAAGCTGGCCGAGGGTAGAACTTATACTCAGAATATCCCCTTCACTGATCGCTTCGACTATGCTGCCTCAATGATAAATAATTTCGCCTATGTGCTAGCTGTGGAGAAACTTGCCGGGATAAAGGTGCCTGAGAGAGCTGAGTACCTCAGAGTGATTGTAGCGGAGCTGATGCGCATCGCTAGGCATCTCTTGGCAGTGGGCTTTCTAACCAATGACCTGGGCGCAATGATGACTCCGCTTCTCTATATGTGGCGGGAACGGGAGAAAATCGTCGACCTCTTCGAAATGCTCTGCGGACAAAGGTTGACTTACAACTACATGCGGATCGGCGGTGTCAGCCACGATGCACCTCCTGAGTTCTTGCCTGCACTGAAGAAGTTTCTCAAGGAGATGCCGGATTTCGTAGATGAGTACGACCAACTGCTGGCAGAGAACGAGGTTTTGCTGGCTCGCACTAAGGGCGTAGGTATTCTGCCTCCTGATTTGGCTGTAAATTCCTCAGTCAGCGGCCCTATGCTCCGCGCCAGCGGCGTTAAGTGGGACATTCGTAAAGCTGACCCCTACTCAATATACGACCGCTTCAATTTCGATATCCCCACAGGAGCCGCCGGCGATACCTATGACCGCTACCGGGTAAGAATCGAAGAGATGAGACAAAGCGTTCGCATAGTGGAGCAAGCGATAGAGCAACTGCCCCCGGGCGAAGTCTGCGCTAGAGTCCCTACCCTGCTCCGACCACCTAAGGGTGATGCCTACGCTCGAATCGAGGCTTCCACAGGTGAACTGGGGTTTTACCTGGTCAGCGACGGCTCCATAGCGCCTTACCGGTTCAGGGTGCGCTCTCCGGAGTTGCTTAATTTGACGGTACTGCGCGATATTAGCATTGGATGGAAAATAGCAGACCTTATAGCTATCTTTGCCAGTATCGATATAGCTCTGGGCGAGGTCGATAGATAATGAACGCCTGGCATTACTTCGTCAACCTGCTTCCGAATGTTCGCACTGATTTCGTTGAATGGCTTCAAGGTTTCGGCCTGCCGAGCTCGCTGATAATATTCCTCGATAGCATCATCGGCATAACCTTGCTCTTGCTCTTCGTGTTCCCGCTGGTAATGCTATTTATCTGGATGGAGCGGCGGTTTATCGCCAGATTCCAGTTGCGGCCCGGGCCTAACCGCTGTGGGCCTCTGGGTTTGCTCCAGCCGGTCGCCGATGCCGTAAAGATACTGGTGAAGGAACTCATCATGCCCGCCAAGGGCGACAGGCTGGTGCACTGGATTGCTCCGATAATAATGTTTTTCGCAGCATTAATGGTTTTCGCGGTGTTCCCCATCGGTAGCGGCGTAAGGGGAGCCTTCGCTGACCTGAACATCGGAATCCTCTACGTAGTTGCCATCAGCTCTCTGGCTGTTATCGGGATATTTATGGCGGGGTGGGCTTCAAACAACAAGTATTCCCTGATAGGCGCGATGAGAGGCGTAGCACAGTTGATAAGCTATGAAGTGCCCATGGTGTTGTCCATTGTCGGTGTGGTATTGATAGTAGGCTCACTGCAGATGAGCGAGATTGTGGGCAAGCAGACGGTCCCATTTATACTCTTGCAGCCTCTGGGCTTCCTGATTTACTTCATTGGCGCCATGACTGAGCTCAACCGCTCCCCCATGGATATGATTGAAGCGGACTCAGAGATAGTTGCCGGATATTTTACCGAGTACTCAGGGATGAAGTTCGCCATGTTCTACCTGGCTGAGTATATTAATACGCTGGCGGTCGCTATCATCGTGGCAACACTGTTCCTCAGTGGATGGAAAGGGCCGTTTCTACCATTCTGGTTCTGGTTTTTGCTCAAGGTGCTGGCTGTATTCATGTTCATTCTGTGGATGCGTGCCACTCTGATTCGACTTCGTATTGACCAGGTCATGGCATTTTCCTGGAAGTTCCTTTTGCCTGTGGCTCTGATCAACGTCTTCATAACGGCTGGAGAGGTGCTGGTATGGGATACGTGGATGAGCGGCTGGCAGAGCTTCCCCTGGCCGTTCATCTTCGTGAATTTCGCCATTGCGGCAGCCGTCATTATTGTATGGTCAAGGTTATTCTTTAAAACGGGGGGAGGAAAAGTTGAAGTTGGAAGGCTCCGGGCTGGGGATAGCCAAAGGTATGGCGCTGACTCTCAAGCACCTGTTTCGTAAGAAGGTCACCACCCAGTACCCAGAGAAAAAGCTTGAGACATCGCGCCGGATTCGGGGGCAACAGTTCGTGTGGAGAAGCGACCTGTGCACGGCCTGCGCTACCTGTGCCAAGAGCTGCCCGCACGGTATCATAAGAATCGCAACCTCAAAGAATGGTGAGAACAAATACGCGGTAGATAGGATTGAGTTCGACATAGGGCGGTGCATGTTTTGCGGCCTCTGTGTTGAAGCCTGTCCCTACAGCGCCCTGTATATGGGACGCAGCTACGAACAGGCCAGATATAGCCGAAAATTGCTCTGGGCCGACATGGAAGTGTTGATGTCCCCGGATAGTGAGCCCAGCGCTTACGGGCATATTGAGATAGAGGAGAAAATTCCGGAGCAGACGCTCCTGGTTTACGGCCAGCTATCGAAGAAGACGGCAGATAAAAATGACAGTTGAGCTAGCTTTCTGGATACTGGCGCTGGTCATGGTAGGCGCTGCGCTGGCGGTAGTGCTGCTGCGCGACATTTTCCGCGCTGCCCTGCTGCTGGTGCTGTGCTTCTTCACCGTTGCCGGCATCTATATCACGCTGAACGCTGACTTCTTAGCCGCAGTACAAGTTTTAATCTATGCCGGAGCTATCGGGATACTCCTCATATTTGCCATTATGCTTACTCGAAACATAAAAGAGGGCAATCCTTTTAACAGGCTTAAAATCCCTGCGCTCCTCGTCTCCTTACTGGTCTTCGCGACCATTGTTGGAGTTATAGTGAGCACGGATTGGACTACCGTGACAGGGGCGTCTCAGGGGGTGGTGGTGCCTGTCGGCAGCGCTACTACCGGCCCTATCGCTACAGCGCTTTTCGACCAAAGCAAAGGGTTTGTACTTCCCTTTGAGATAGCGTCAGTGCTCCTGCTGGCAGCGCTAATAGGAGCTATAGTGCTGGTAAGGGATAGAAATAGTAAGGAATAATTTGTATGCATTTCGGACTTGAGCACTATTTGATTTTATCCGCCATTATGTTCTGCATCGGCTTATACGGTGCGCTGGCCAAGCGCAATGCCGTTGCGATCCTGATGTGCATCGAGATTATGCTCAATGCGGTGAACATCGCGCTGGTCGCCTTCTCGCGCTATCTCGTGCCCCATGCAGTGTTATTAACAGGACAGGTCTTTGCCATTTTCATCATAACTGTGGCTGCTGCCGAGGCAGCGGTAGGTCTGGCAATAATAATCGCTATCTATCGCAGCCGTCAGAGTGTAGATGTGGAGCAGGCGGACTCCATGAAGGGTTAACAGAATATATTTTATAGAGCGTTTATAGATGTGGGTTGAATTTAAAACCGTACCTAATTTGATAAGTGCAGAAATGTGGAAGGAGCTCTTCGAGGCCGAAGGTATACCTACCAGAATCCTTCCCGAAGGCTCAGAGGTGGGAGAGAAAGCAAGGTATAGGGTCTTAGTCCCGGAGCTTAAAAAACATCTTATTGCGGATATTTTGAGGAAAATATAGATGCTGCCTGAATCTGTCTTATGGGCTATTTTTCTGCTGCCGCTGTTCTCACTCCTATTTATCTCTCTCATACTAAGGCCCTTCTTCAATAACCATCCCAGGCTCAGCGGCTATACCATCATAGCCTGTCTCGCTGCCGCTCTGGGCCTCTCAATCTGGGTATTAGCCAGCTCCGACCAATTTCCGATTCAAAGCACCGTGGAGTGGGCAGTTGTCGGTAACTTCAAGATCAACCTGGGATTTGTGGCAGACAACCTCACGGCGATAATGCTCATCGTGGTCAGCGGCGTCAGTCTCCTGGTGCAAATCTATTCCCAGGGATATATGAAGGGTGATCCCGGGTATCACCGCTACTTCGCCTGGATGTCGCTATTCACGATGTCAATGCTGGGCCTTGTTATGGCATCGAACTTGCTGCTGGTCTATGTATTCTGGGAGGGGGTTGGCCTCGGTTCTTACCTGCTCATCGGTTTCTGGTTCCACAGGCCCTCGGCAGCAGCCGCAGCCAAAAAGGCTTTCATCGTTACCCGCTTCGGTGACTTCGGCTTTCTGATAGGCATTCTTATTCTTTACTTCACTTATGGCACATTCAATATAGCCGAACTCAACCAAATG
This sequence comes from Dehalococcoidia bacterium, assembly GCA_037441825.1. Classification (GTDB taxonomy): domain Bacteria; phylum Chloroflexota; class Dehalococcoidia; order SZUA-161; family SZUA-161; genus JACWAE01. The sequence continues at coordinate 7,481 of JBBIRL010000064.1, forward strand.
GCTGTAGCAGGGGCTCTCGGCGGCACAACCTTAACCCTGGCCATGCTGGGCGTTTTCTCCGGCGCAGTGGGGAAATCCGCACAGTTCCCGCTGCATACATGGCTTCCTGACGCTATGGAAGGTCCTACGCCGGTCAGCTCCTTGATACATGCTGCTACCATGGTTGCCGCCGGTGTTTACTTGGTTGCGCGCACTCTGCCCATGTTCGCCAGTTCCGAGACAGCAATAACAATGGTAGCTGTTATCGGGGGATTTACAGCCATCTTCGCTGCCAGCATGGGACTGGTGATGAACGACATCAAGAGGGTTCTCGCCTACTCCACCATCAGCCAGTTGGGCTACATGATGCTCGGCTTAGGCACAGTAGGCTTAGCTGTATCAAAGGGGTATCTGACTTATGAAGAAGGGATGGGGCTAGGTATAGCGGTCGGCATTTTCCATCTGTTTACCCATGCATTTTTCAAGTGTCTCCTTTTCCTGGGTGCAGGCAGCGCTAATCATGCTACCGGTACCTTCGACATGCGCCTGATGGGAGGCTTGCGCAAATATATGCCCTGGACTTTTGCCACTTTTCTTGTCGGCTCGCTCGCCCTCGCTGGCATCTGGCCTCTTGCCGGATTCTGGAGCAAGGACCTGATCTTGCTTAATGCCTGGGAGCATACTCCTATCTTGTTCTGGCTAGCGATGATAACTGTGTTCATGACCGCATTCTACATGTTCAGAGCAATATTCATGACGTTCGGTGGGGAGTACCGCGGTGGTGAGGCAGGCCACGGCGGGCATAGCAGCCAGGGCGGGCATGATTCCCACGCTGGACCCCATGAGTCCCCGCTGGTGATGCTCTTCCCCATGGTCATTTTAGCCCTCTTCGCCATCGGAGCTGGTTGGAGCTTTTGGGCGGGTGGTGTCTCTAAATTCCTCGCCGAGGGCAGCTATGCCGGAATGCATGGGGCAAGCTTGGAACCGAACGCGTTCTTTGGACTGTTTAGTAATGTTGTGCATGAGCCCCTCCCCTTGATTTCCCTTGCGGTCGCTCTGTCCGGTATTCTGGTGGCTTATGCAATATACAGCAAAAAGTGGATTTCGTCAGAGAAGATAGGACAGATATTTGCTCCTGTATATACTCTGATTTCCCACAAATATTACTTCGACGAGCTTTATGAGAAAATCCTGGTATTTCGAGTGCTATACGAAGGGCTGTTCAAGCTAATCCAACTGTTTGATACCTATGTGGTCGATGGGACTGTAAATGGCCTGGGTAAGCTTACAGTGGCAGCAAGCGGGGCTTTGCGCAAGATACAGACGGGCCAGCTTCAGAGCTATGGTCTGGCAATAGTGATAGGCATCGTGATTATCATGGCAGTTTTCTTTGCCTATAGATAAAAAGTGTGATAGGAGCCCAATAGTTTGAATATAGAGTCTATTCACCCGCTTTCAATAATACTCTTCCTGCCTGCAGTCGGGGCGATCCTGATAGCCCTGTTTGCGAAACAGCCGCGAGCAGTTAAGCTTACGGCAGCTATCTTCACTTTCATTCCTTTTGCTCTTTCGGTGGCACTGTTTGTCATATTCGACCGCAGCGGCGGCCTCCAGTTTGTGGAGCAGGCGCAGTGGATCAGCTCAATCAACGCTCAGTATCATCTCGGCGTTGACGGCCTGAGCTTGCCCATGGTGATACTGACCACCTTCCTGGGATTCGTCGCAGTTTTTGTCTCATGGAAGATAAATCTGAGGACAAAAGAATATTTCGCCTGGCTTTTAATTCTGGAGACTGGTATCCTGGGCGTTTTCATGTCGCTGGACTTATTGCTCTTCTTCCTCTTCTGGGAAGTGGAGCTTATCCCCATGTACATGTTGATTTCCATCTGGGGCACTCCGCCGCCTCTGGGGAGAAAAGAGTATTCTGCGACAAAGTTCGTGATATACACACTGTTCGGAAGCGCCTTCATGCTGGCCGGGATACTAACCCTGTACTACTCTGCCTCCCCGCATACATTCAGCATGGTCGATATCGCCGGAGGGACTGCGAAGCTAATACCCGTCATCCCACTGTCATCGATATTCTTCCTTATCTTTATTGCCTTCGCCATCAAATTGCCTGTATTCCCCTTGCATACATGGCTTCCCGATGCTCATACCGATGCTCCCACCGCGGTGAGCGTGATGCTGGCCGGTGTGCTCCTCAAGATGGGTGCTTACGGAATGATTCGTCTCGTAGCCGGCTTCGGCGGCGGCGGCCTCGTTCCCGGAGTAGCTCAGCATTATACGGGAATCATCGCCGCTTTCGCGGTGGTGAGCGTCCTCTATGGCGCAGCAGCAACTATGCGGCAAACCGATTTGAAGAAGCTGATCGCATACAGCTCGGTCAGTCACATGGGTTTTGTCCTTCTGGGGATATTCGCTCTGAAACAGCTCAGCCTTACCGGAGCCACGCTCCAAATGTTCAGTCACGGTCTCATAACGGGGCTTCTGTTCGCTATGGTGGGGCTGGTTTACGAC
>JBBIRL010000065.1:0-9885 GCA_037441825.1 Dehalococcoidia bacterium
ATCGGGCCGATCACACCAATCTTAATCTCGTTTGCCGCCTTGCCACCACAGCCCAATACCGTAAAGACCAAACAGGCAACCAGTAGGACAATTGCCCCCTTGATCAACCACTTCATCTATTTGCCCCCTTTCTAGCCCTTTTTAGGTCGGATTTCCTCTTAGTTGAAATCTTTTCTTTCATCAGACAAATAGCACCACCTCCTTTATTTGGTTGCTGACTAAGGAAATTGTCTGTTAACCTCTTACACGATTCAAGTCGTTTTGTCAAGTGGCCTGTATTGATTCAAATGGTTCAGAGTGCCTGCATTAACGTTAAAGCATGATGCAGTGAGGATTTAGAGCAACTATAAACAAGTCGGGGCGAGTGGATTTGAACCACCGACCTCAGCGTCCCGAACGCTGCGCGCTAACCAGGCTGCGCTACGCCCCGAAGCATCCACGATTATAGCCCAATGAGCCACGTTTGGCAACGAGACATTCGGGAGAGGTATGGCTAGCACTGGGAATCAATTATAGAAATGAGACATAAGTCACAGACTGGGATGTTTGTTTTCATATAGGCTATGGCTATGCAAATTTCGTCGCTGATATTTGAGCTGGCAAATAAAACTAGGAGGGGGTAATCTCGAAGATGGCGAAGTTCAAGTGCAGTGTTTGCGGGTATGTCTACGTGCCGACGGCAGGGGATAAAGAAAGAGATATAGAACCTGGCACTCCGTTTGAAGACCTCCCTGAAGAATGGAGCTGCCCACATTGTGGAGCGCCTCAGGAGAAGTTCCATAAGCATGAGCCGATTTGTCGTACCTAACTTCTGATTACATTGGAGCGGTTTCCTGCTAAATGTTGCAGATAGTGATTTACATGCTCTTTGCCATGTGATAAAATGGAAGATGGTGAATTGCGAGTCTAAATACCTCACGCTAAAGGAGTGAAGATGGCCGACAAAAAGAGTATTGACCCCGTAGTAGTCGAAATGCTCAAAAAAGCCGAAGCTGAAGGTGTTTCCACGGCTTTCAAGCGAGCTGATGAAACTAAGCCCTGTCCTATCGGACACGAAGGTAATTGTTGCAAGATTTGTTTTATGGGCCCATGCCGCTTGACAGGTAAAACGACAGTTGGTCTCTGTGGGGCAACAAAGTCAACTGTATCAGCCAGAAATTTAGCTCGTATGTGCGCAGGCGGGGCGGCTGCCCACTCTGATCACGGTCGTGGCATGGCTTTGACGCTGCTGGCTGCTGCCGAAGGCGAGGCGCCGGACTATTGTGTCAAGGATGAGAGGAAGCTAAAGAGAGTAGCTGGCTACCTGGGCGTGCCGGTGGATGGGCGAAGTACAAACGAGATTGCCGCAGACGTGGGCAAGATAGCCCTCGCCGAGTTCGGTCGTCAGCAAGGGGCATTGATTTATACCCATAGGGCTCCCCCCAAGCGTCAGGCCATCTGGCACAAGTTGGGTATTACACCGCGAGGAATTGACCGCGAAATCGTGGAGACACTACACCGCACGCATATGGGCGTTGACCAGGATGCTGAACATATTCTGGACCATGCCATGCGCGCTGCTCTGGCTGATGGTTGGGGCGGCTCTATGCTCAGCACTGATATCAGCGACATACTGTTCGGTACCCCTGGCCCGATTGCCTCTAACTCCAACTTCGGCGTGCTCCGTGAGGATGAGGTAAACGTCGTAATTCATGGCCATGAACCCACTCTCTCCGAGTTGATTGTAGCTGCCGCCAGCGATCCCGAGATTATCGAGTACGCCAAGTCGAAAGGCGCTAAGGGAGTAAACCTGGCTGGTATTTGCTGCACCGCCAACGAGGTACTGATGCGTCAGGGCGTGCCTCTGCTGGGCAACTTCCTGGCTCAGGAGCTATCCATTCTCACCGGCGCTATAGATGCCATGGTTGTAGATATCCAGTGCATCATGCAGGGTCTGGTTGAAGTTGCCAAGAACTACCATACCAAGATAATTACCACCTCACCCAAGGCAAAGATCGAGGGTGCGACCCACATCGAGTTCGAAGAGCATAAAGCGATGGAGATCGCTAAGACTATTCTCCGCACCGCCATTGACAACTATCCCAAGAGGGGCAAGGTGCATATCCCCGATATGCAGGACCACCTGGTGGCGGGCTTCTCCCACGAGTATATTGCCTACATGCTGGGTGGCAGCCTGCGCGAGTCCTTCCGCCCCTTGAACGACGCTATTATGGCGGGGCGCATACGCGGCGCTGCCGGCGTGGTCGGCTGCAATAACCCCAGGGTAACCCACGACGACCCGCACCTCTACATTGTCCAGGAACTGATCAAGAACGATATACTGGTGGTTACCACAGGGTGCAACGCCATAGCCTGCGCCAAAGCGGGGCTACTCACTCCTGAGGTCATGGAGCAGTGCGGCCCGGGGCTGAAGGAAATCTGCCAGACCATAGGTATCCCACCGGTGCTGCATATGGGTTCCTGTGTGGATAACACCCGTATCCTGACCGTGCTAGCCCAGTCAGCCTGCGAGGGTGGTCTGGGAGAAGATATAAGCGACTTGCCTGTAGCGGGCTTTGCTCCGGAGTGGATGTCGGAGAAGGCGATATCTATCGGCATCTACTTTGTGGCCTCCGGCGTTACTACCTGGATGGGTGTAGGCTCGCCGGTTGGTGGCAGCCCTGAGGTCACCAAGATAATAACCGACGGTTGGAAGCAAAAGGTGGGTGCATCCTTCTACTTCGAGCCCGACCACAAGAAGGCTGTGAAGGATGCCATAGCTCACATTGATGGTAAGAGAAAGGCGCTCAAGCTTGAGGAGTACAGCCCGACCAAGTACGCTCAGAGCAAGACCTACCTGCCTGGCGATTACTTCTCCCCCGAGAAGCACGGTGCTTACTCGCTGAAATAGAAAGAGTCTGGCTTAGTAGATGTTAGCGGGGCTCGTCCTTCCGCAGGAAGGATGAGCCCCTTCATTTTGCTGCTCTGCGTGTCACTGCGAGCCCACCAGAGATGGACTTCTCGCAATGGTATGTGTCCTTCCGCTTGACAAATACTGCTTACCATGTTAGAAATCAGCGCACAGGGTCACGCTGTTTTTCCTTAAATCATAATTAATCTGAAAGCAAGAAGGGGGTCTAGATGGCTAAAGCTAAAAAGGGCCGGGCAGCAGTATATCACGGGTTGGGTCACCCTATGGAGATCAGGGAATATCCTGTGCCGGAACCCGAGCCGGGCGCTATAGTGGTCAAGATGAGAAGGGCCAATATCTGCGGGTCTGACCTTCATATGTGGCGGGGCGATGTTGACCTTGCTGGGTTGGGACAGCCCATGCCGGTGATCCTGGGTCATGAGATGGTAGGCGCTGTAGCCAAGCTGGGCGAGGGCGTTGTGACCGACTCGGCAGGCCAGCCCCTGGCTGAAGGAGATAGGGTGGCCTACCGCTACTTCGTCCCCTGCGGGCGCTGTAGGGCCTGCTTGAGGGGAGATGACGCAGCCTGCCCTGCGGCTTTCATCACTGTGGTGAATCCCTGTGAGCCACCTCCTCACTTCCGAGGAGCCTACGCCGAATATTATTACCTTATCCCTCATCAGACCGTTTTCAAAGTGCCTGATGACGTCAGTGACGAAATTGTGGCCCCTGCCAACTGTGCTCTCTCGGAGGTTATCTATGGCCTGGAGAAGGTAAAATTCAGCTTCGGGGAGACCATCGCCATCCAGGGTGCGGGAGGGCTGGGTATCTATGCAACCGCCGTAGCTCGGGATATGGGAGCGAAGAAGGTCATTGTCATCGATGGCATCGATGAGCGGCTGGAGTTGGCTAAAGCCTTCGGCGCCGATGAAGTGATAGACATGAAGGAGTATAAGGAGCCCTACGAACGGTCGGGCAGGGTGAAAGAGCTTACAGATGGGTGGGGGGCAGATGTTGTCGCCGAGCTTGTGGGCTTCCCCCAGGTCATCCCCGAGGGCCTCGATATGTTAGGCAATGGAGGGCGCTATCTGGAGATCGGCAACGTCAGCCCGCTGAAGACCGTTGAGTTGGATCCTGCCATGCTGGTTATCAATGGCAAAAGCATCGTGGGCGTCGCCCTTTATACCGCCGAAGCCTTGAAGAAAGCACTCGACTTCCTGAGTCGGGCCAAGGATAGATATCCCTTCGAAAAGATACTCTGCTGTACGTATCCCCTTGAGCAGATCGAGAAGGCTTTTACAGAGCAGGACAAGGGACTCGCAACCAGGACCAGCATCGTTTTCTAGCCCTAGCTAAGCGCTGTCGAAATTTGTGTAGGGCAGACCGACGTGTCTGCCCTGACTACTTAATGCCCTTGACGTCATAGAGCAGACAATCTAAAATGGCACACATGAAAAGGTCGCCTGTGCAGTATGTCATAGTAGCCGTCATATTGCTCGCAGTGGTCGGAATACTGGCTGCCCTGGCAGTAACAAAGTCATGGACGGCATTCCTGGCTATTGCCATCCTCTGCGTGCTCTCGTTTGTGTTCCTCTCCGACTTTTCAGGTGGACAAGAAAGTCCCAGGTAATTCTGCCTACCTTCTGGCCTGGCAGGAAAGCCCTTTAGCTTAGTCATCCCCATGTCGCCCTGTAGTGCATTCAACCTAAGAAAGGCATCCCGCCAGCGCAGGCGCTTGAGGAAGCACCTCCTCATCGAACAGGGGCAGGAAGGTGGCCTGTCTCTCCGAGGGAAGCATGCCCTGAAACCAGATAAAGGGCGTCGCTCGTTTGGTCACCACTCGCATCTTCTGCAATTGTTCCAGCGAGAAAATGCTGTGGTCTTTGCGTGCTTCGATTATCCTGCTGGCTGACACAGGCCCGATGCCCGGCACACGGAGCAGCTCATCGTAGCTGGCTTTGTTGACGTCTACGGGGAAAAGCCAGGGCTGTCTCTGCGCGATAAGAAGCTTGGGGTCTTTTGTTATGGGAAGATTGCCCTTTTCTCCCAGAGCCAGCTCAATCTCCTGGGGAGAGAACCTGTAGACCCTGAGCAGCCAATCTGCCTGGTAAAGCCGGTGTTCGCGATGTGGCGAGGTGGGACTGAAGTCTTCCAGCGGTGAGCGCCATACCGGGGAGAATGCACTGAAATACACTCTTCTCAACTCTAGCTCGTTGTATAGTGCGCTGGTGGTATGTAATATGTCGCGGTCTGTTTCGCCAGCGGCCCCGACCACGAACTGGGTTGTCTGTCCTGATCGCACCCCCCCCTTCATTATTTGACATAACCTGCTTTATCCAGCGCATACGTTCCACGATGTCCTGATGCAGATTCTTCTTTGAGCTCAATCTGGCCAGGTGGTGGGCGGTCGGTGCCTCCATGTTGAGCGATACCCTGTCCGCCAGCCTGCAGCCAGCCTCAACGCAGTCGAAGGGGGCACCGGGCAGAATCTTGAGGTGGATATACCCTTTGAACTCGTAGCGTTGGCGCAGGATTTCCACGACATTTATCATTTTTTCCTGCGTTCTGGAGGCGTTGCCTGCTATGCCGGAGGAAAGGAACAGCCCTTTCACCAGCCTCTTCGCATGGAGCTCCATGAATAGTTTGGCTAGCTCGTCGGGCTGGAAGGCAAATCGGGGGCAATCCCTGCCGCTCTGATTGGCGCAATAAGCGCAGTCATTAACACAGACATTGGTGAGCAGGACTTTAAATAAGGGAGTTGTGCCGCCGCCAGGCAGGGCTGCCCTGTATATGAAGCGCAGCGGAGAGCGGCCGGAGTAGCTGCCGGTCGTGCCCGCACTGTAGCTACAGACATCGAATTGTGCGCCGCCCACCAGCGTTTCCAGCCTGTCCGAACAGTTCATCTTCTACCTGATATCCCTGCGGCAGCCATCGTTCGCCGGACCTGGCGATTCACGCCGCTGATATTTATGCGAAACGTTAGCAGCTTGCGGCTCACGCCGTAGACTTCGCAAGCTTTACTTTCACTCATTCCCGCTCGTTTTATGAACAGGAGGACCTCTCTGGGCAGTAATAGGGCGTTGGCGAGACATGCTGCCTCTTCTTCCTGTGTCTGGTCATAAGTTCTGAGCATAATCTGGCCGTTTTGGGACAGGAATATCTTACCGGGCTCATGGCCGATGAGAATGTGTGACAACTCATGCATAATGTCGCTGGATTGTCGGGCTTTGGAATGAGATGAGTTGTAGATTACTGCATCCACTCCGGCAAAAGACACTGTGACTGCCGACCAGGAATCTCTTTCCTTTCTGAGCAGCACTAAACGTGACTCTGGAGAAAGACCCCGGATGTCGATGGGTTTCCAGAGCAAGACATTGAGGTGCTTGGCCAAGGCTTCGGGATTAAGAGGAGCTGTCCTTGTCAATCCAAGTTCCGTGCGTATCTGGAGGGATACATTTTCACACCAAGTTTTGAAACCTCTTTCCAACATTTCAGCTTCCTATCATTTCCTGTAGCTTTCTGAGATCATGCGCTGTGCCGCCAGGATCATTTCTGCCAGTGCTTGAGCGGCTTCCGGGCTTTGATTCTTATCGGCCCGCAGATGGGCGGAGATTATGCTATTTTGAGGTGAGCTTGAGCCCAGGACTTCGCTCTTGCATCCCAGTACCTCGCCGGGGTCTATCCTCAGCCACTTGCAGATTTTGGAGAAGGTATCCAAATCAGGTAGTTTGCCGTTTTCCACCCTCGATAGCGTTGCGGGACTGATGCCTATTTCGCGAGCAACCTCGCGGATGCCTCCCTTGCCCCTTCTATCCCTCAGCAGTTGCCCTATATTGCTCAGCGTCACCTTTGCCACTACACACCTCCTGTTTAACATCTGAAACCAAGTCTGACAAGAGCAACAGCATTTCTTGGGGGGCATTGTATCACAGGTGAAACAGTTTTGCAATACTAAGGCGACGTAATTACAATACTGAGAAATCTTTGCTACTCTGTAGTTGCCCAATTTATTAGGCGGCTTTGCCTGGTTAATCAGGAAACTACAAAATCCGTGGGGAACATTGTACCTTAACTTGAACAAAGTAGCATGAATTAACGCTTAATGGGAATAGACGAGGTGCTAACGCAGACACTGGCATGGTCACACACGTCCGGCACCCTGCATTGCGCGCATAGAGGCCGGGCGAAACTGCATATTTGGTCTGCCATGTCTAACAGGTTGGCATTATACTGAGCCGCATTGCGATCAGGCAGCAGTGCCTCACCGATAGCCTGGATAAGTCCTCGCGATGGTTGGGCCGGAAGGCTGTTGTGAAAGAGCCGGGACAACATTCTCGATACGTTGGAATCGATGACCGCTAAATGAAAGCCATAACCGAAGCACATGATGGCATTGACGTTATGGGCCTGAAGTCCCAGAGCCCGGAGTGCGTAGGAATTGCCGGGCACTTTTGCTATTCTCTCTTTCAGGAGGTCTTGGATTACCAACTTAATTAAAGCTCCATATCGTTTCATGTGGGAGAAGTCAAGGTCTTGTGCCAACTCGTCTTCATTTGCTTCGACTAATGCGCTAAAGGAGGGGAAACGGCGAAGGAAACGACGATATACACGATTAGCGACAGCACATGTAGTCTTGCCGATCAATATTTCACCGATGAGGACCTCATAAGGAGTACTTCCGACGCGACGCCAGGGGTAACGAGCGGTACTGCTACCGGCCCAGGAGAACACACCATCTTGAATACGTCCTTTCTTTGTTCTCAGAGCCTCCGCCAGTTCCTGTAACGATTGGGATTCCTTAGTAACAGTTGGCCTCTCCATCACTCCACCCCCTCTTAGTAAATGTGAATGACAGCCTCTATTTTGCTTGCTGGGTACCCAACGAACTATTGTGCCGACAGCAAATGCTATCATACCTGGCAGGTGGGACTGCTCCTCAAGGGAAGCAGCGCAAAAACCACGAAAAGAGGGCAACGCGGGAGGTTCGTGCTGGGCTAATATAAATCACTAAAGGTAGGCGTGTCAAGGATTTTGGGGAAGATTTTTGCCCATCTCATAAATGACTTAGGACACGATAATTCATGGGGCGGCTCTTGCCTGATAAATCAGGCAACTACAAAATCCCTGGGGAAGGGTGGCCGTTCATGGTTCGACGGGCTCACCACGAACGGCAATATTATGCAGAATGTTGTAGGGGCAGACCGGTGTGTCTGTCCTGATTATATACCCAGAGTTGGGCATGTGGTCTCCCGAAGGGTGATTGTGGCCCACCACATAGCTTGAACAATCATGACATTTGTTCGACCTTGCTTAAAGGACGAGTTTGGTTTGCTTGTAGTCTCAGTACTCTGATATACTTCTAAGTGGTTTAGGAGGCTTTCATGCAAGTCGGGTCGCACGTTCATGACATAAAGATGTCTTTCAAACTGGAAATCGCCCCGGGGAAAATGCTGGAAAGGTTTGTCTACCTGTGGCTCATTTATGCTAAGCAAATCTACCTGGTGGACAGTGGCGTTGCCGGCGCCAGAGAACTGATTTTCAGTAATGTCAAAGAGACTGGCCACGACCCAGCTAATATAGAGGCCTTGGTCATAACACACGCCCACCCCGACCACCTTGGCGGAGCACTTGGCGTGCAAAGAGCAACCGGATGTGTTGTTGCGGCTCATGAAGCCGATAAGACCTGGATTGAAGATACCGAGCTACAATACCGACAGCGGCCAGTGCCCAGCTTCTACTCTATTGTCGAAGGCCCTGTGAGAATTGACCGCGTCTTGCACGACGGCGACAGCCTGGAGTTGAGAGATGGCAGCGCTTTGAGAGTAGTGCATACCCCGGGACATGCGAAAGGCCATATTTCTCTCCTCTACGAGGCGGACAGGTTATTGTTCTGCGGCGATTGCATTCCTCTCCGTGGGGAAATGCCCATATATGAGGATGCCGTCGCCTCGGTGAAGTCAATTAAGAGGCTGAGAGACATTAGCGGGCTGGAACTCTTGCTCTCTTCCTGGGACGTGCCTCGCCATGGCCGCCAGATTTATGAAGTGATGGATGAGGCGCTGGCCTATCTTCAAGACATACACCGGGCAGTAAGCCGGGCTAAGACTGAGCTTGGTGCTGCGGACGTGCCGATGATGGCCAAGCAAGTCAGCCGGAAACTGGGACTTCCCGAAACAGCCTTGAACCCGCTTTTCTTCAAAACTGTTGAAGCTCATTTGAGGGTAAGTAACTACCGCGACCTGCTTACGTTGTAAGATCAGCGCATCGCTAAGCCACTATCTCCAGGTGTAGGGGCAGACCCGCCTATCTGTCCTGATTTACGATGTAGGTGCGAGGTTACCTCGCAGGTATCTAATTCCCTCTTTGCCGAAGGGGAGTTTTGCCTCGAAAGGCTAGTTTGCATTTAACATAATATCATCGGTGTGTTGTAGCTTAGATATATTTGGCAATTATCTCTTAAAGACAAGTATCCTGTGACTGCCAGGTAATAAAAAGCCTACGTCCGCACTTAGGGCATGACGAGTTTTCTCCTTGGTCTTTCGGCAAATCTCCACTTTGGGGGATTGCTTCAGCATTTTTGTACTCAGCTTCAATTTGTACAAGAAATCTGTATCTACACCACGGGCACCCAACAGTTACCTTTTTGGGGGGCATATTAACCTCCAGTGAAATCAATGGTTTACTTACACTCGCAGCAATTCGGGTCTTTCTTTATCATGTTATCGCATTTGGCCTACCATTACCAGCCAGGGACTGGCGCAGGCCAAGTTGTAGTTGCCCAATTCATTGGGCTGTCCTGGCCTGATAAATCAGGCAACTACAAAAGCTATTAGAATCGTTCCCTTGCCTCTGATAAGGTTGTGTAGGGGCAGACCCGCGTGTCTGCCCTGGGGGAATAAGGGCGAACACATGGGTTCGCCCCTACGTGTTGGGGAAGCCGAGCCCTCTTTCTTTGAGGCTGATGTAGCGCTGCTGGCCGATGATGAGGTGGTCGA
>JBBIRL010000066.1:0-887 GCA_037441825.1 Dehalococcoidia bacterium
TAGGGTGAAGTTATCTGGATACCGACTTTCGTCGGTATGGTAGACTCATTGCTGAACGACCTCAAAATAAATGATTGCCACCGTGCCTTTTCAGGGTTAATATATTAAGCTGAAATGCCTCAGAACAAAAATCCCCTGCTCGTAATCGTGGGCATGGCCGGTGCGGGAAAGTCCTCGGTAGCGCGCCATCTTGAGAAAAAAGGCTGGCACGTGATACGCTTCGGGGCCTTAACCATGCAGGAACTGGAGAAGCGAGGCCTGCCCATCAACGAGGCTAACGAAAAGGCTATCCGCGAGGAGCTAAGGGCAACGCATGGTATGGACGCCTTTGCCAGGATGCTGCTCCCCAGCATAAAAGAAAGCCTGGCGGCCAGCCCTACAGTAATAGACGGTCTCTATTCCTGGGCCGAGTATAAGTTCCTCAAGAGTCATTTCGGGGAGCAAATGAAGCTTGTCGCTATATACACGACGCGCTCTATGCGTTATGCCCGGTTATCTCAGAGGCGTGACCGCCCCTTATCAGTGGAAGAAGCCGCACAGCGGGACTATGCCGAGATCGAGAACGTGGAAAAAGGGGGGCCCATCGCCATGGCGGACTACACCATAGTCAACGACGGCACCGAAAAAGCGCTATTCCGAGCCGTGGACAAACTCCTGTCCACCCTGTACGCAGCTTCATAGAACTGCTAACAATAGTTGCTCAGGAATGTGGCCGTTGATGGTTCGACAGGCCTGTCCTGAGCTTGACGAGGGGCTCACCACGAACGGCTTTTTCGGCCAACTTCCAATGAAGAGGATTCAAGAGGGGAAAATTTGCCCGCCCCCATCTAGATGGGGTTGCTTACACTTCCTTTTGCTGCAGGCTACTGTCTACTTTATCCCCAGCT
>JBBIRL010000066.1:897-9827 GCA_037441825.1 Dehalococcoidia bacterium
ATTCACCCGTCCCCATGAAGATGGGGTTCCTTACGCTTCACTTTCACTACAGGCTGCTGTCTACTTTATCCCCAGCTTCTTAAGGGTCCTCTTCCACCACGGCTCCTGGCGAGTGTGGAGCAGCATCACCTGGCTCTCCAGCTCATGTATCCTCTCCTGGGCAGCCCCAAGCTGGCCCGCAAGCTGGAGGTTCGTCTTCTGCAGGTCGTTGATGAGGTCTATAGCCCAACTGGTGTTGCTGTCCGCCTGAGAAGCACTGTCCGCAGAGGCTTCGCCTTCGGGTGTGACCTTATCTTCGCCGGAGGTATCCAGGGTTTCCACTTTTATGCTCGGCAGGTCGAGGATACGGTACTCCTCGCCGAACTTACCCTGGACAAGCACGTGGGGGATTTTGCCGTCCTTGATATGACGGCGTATGGTTTTGGGGGATACTCCGAGGGTTTTAGCAGCCTGCGCAATAGTAACACCCTGCTCAGGTATATCCATGCGCCATAGGCTATACCCAAGATTGCATTTCGTCAAGGGGTTTGTAGAACAAATTTCAAAAAACTCGCTTTTTGCCACATTTGGCTGAAACTAATACCAGGGTCCAGCTTGACAAAAGCATCGAGTCGAAATATAAAGTGATAAGTATGATTCAGGTTAGCCAGTTCGGAGAAGTCACGCAGTTCAAGATGGGACGCGAATCCCAGGGGGAAGCTTGGCAGCCCCCGGGCCAAGTCTTCTACTGGACTTCAGCATACCTTGTGGACGGGCTACTTATAGACACAGGCTGTCCCCATACCGCGGAGGAGTTTGTACGTTCCCTGGAAGGCCGAGCAATCAAGCTCGTTGTGAACACACACTATCACGAAGACCACGTTGGCGCCAATTACCTTCTACAGCAGAAATTCGACCTCAGGATACTGGCTTCCCGTGAATCTATCCCGCTCATCAATGGGGTCTACAAACTGTACCTGTATCAGGAGCTGGTCTGGGGCTATCCGGTGCCCACCGAAGTCGAACTGCTGCCCGATAAAATTGAGACCGACCATTTCCACTTCGATGTAGTGCCCACGCCCGGCCACTGCCAGGGTCATGTCGCATTAGTGGAGCCTACCCGGGGCTGGTGCTTTTCCGGAGACCTCTTTTCTTCACGAGAGCCCAAGGCTGTTCGTCCCGAGGAGGATATAGCGGGGATAGCGAGGTCTATGCAAAAGCTCGTTGACCTCAAGACCGACCAGCTTGTTTTGTTTACCGGTTTAGGCAATGTAGTTCAGGATGGCCGCGAAGCTCTGCAATCTTGCATAGCGTACTTGAAAGACTTGTCCCTGAAAGCAAAACAGCTCGATAAACAAGGGCTCTCGGCCAGCGCCATCCGTGACAAACTTTTCGGCAGAGAAACGGTTCTCGCCAGTCTTACCGAAGGACAGCTTACTTCGGAGAACATGATTCGAGCTGCCCTGTGTGCCAAGATGTAAGATTCATTGCTGCGCTGAGATACGCAGGTTCTTCAAATGAGTCTGTGCTGTCTCAGATATTCCAACCCTACTTCTCTCCCCTTGTCAATCATATCGGCTGTATGCCCGAAATCCCAGATCCTGACCTTCTCAAATGCTTCAATATAGATATGATGAATAGCATCCTTGGGCAGCTTGCTTGACCAACCATACTCGTTAACCAACTGATGGCTAATCACGGCATCTATCGTCTGTCCCACAACGCGCAATAAACCCCTGGGGGTTCGTTTGGCGAATTGGAGAGGCCCTATATCAATGGCATAGAGTTCCGTAGCGCCCGCATCAACAGCCACTCTCATCGGCAAGTCGCTGACCACGCCGCCATCCACGTATTGGCGGCCTTCGTATTTCCAGGGTACCAGAAGAATAGGCAGTGCGGCGCTCGCCATGATGGCATCGAGAACCGACTCTGAATGGTCTTTGCCGAAGACATACAACTCGCCGCTATTGAGGTCGACTGCCGTTATGTAGAGTTCAACGGATTTTATATCGGAGAACTGGCGTATATTCTGAGGGAAAAAAGACTCCAGCAACGCTCTCAGTTTTTTGCTATTGTAGAGACTGCTCTTACCGGTGACCAGCCGCCACATGGCCGATATGTAGTCTCGACGCACAACGACTTTCTCCGAAGCCTCGCGCCATATCTTCTCCAGATGGCGCGCTCCCTCCAGAGTAGGATTAATGGCAAGAAGTGCAGCGTTTATAGCTCCTACAGAGGTTCCGACCAGAATCTGAGGTCGAATATCATGCTCCATAAGAGCCAGGAGGACTCCAACCTCCAGGGCACCGCGGTTCGCCCCGCCGCTGAGCACAAAGGCAACCTTCTTCTCCTGTTTATCCTGCTCAGGAGTATGCTCTCGCCCGCTTTCAGCTTCCATCTACTTAATCCTTCCCCCTCAGAGGAGAATAGCAGACAATATGTAGCAGTGTCAACGCAGGTGTAGGGGCGGTTCGCGAACCACCCCTCTCCCCCTTTTATAAAGGGGGATGCAGGGGGATTACACGGTTACCTCTTTGTCCAGAATCTAGCAGGTCGGGTTTGCATATTGTCCCTTGCAGGTATCCCCCTGTTGCCTAATATGTTCCCGGCACTGGCTTTTCCCCCGGATGCAGCCTGCGCCATTTCTGCAACAGTTGCTTTTTGGTCTCACGATGCGCCGGGTCGGGCACACAGGCACTTGCCGGGCATATCTGAGCGCATTGGGGAGATTCATAGGCTCCCACGCACTCGGTGCACCTGCTGGGATCAATGGTATGTGCGGTGCCGATGGCCTGGTTGGGGCATCCTGGCCGACAGTCTCCACACAGCCAGGGAACTGTAGCGCATTTTTCAGTGATGATTTTGTAGGCTATTGCCTTAGCTTCCTTTCCGGGCTTGTCCTCACGATTGTCACATTTCGCCTCCGGAATGTCAATCAGGAAGCCGGCGGCTGAATTTACACCAAGTTTAGATAGGGGGCAGGACGCTGGTGCACATCGTAGATGAGGAGGCAATTCGCTTGTCTTAATAAAACAAACAGACCGTGGCGTGGCCTTTCCCAGCCGTCACGGCCTTTTCCATCTGTGAGGAGTACAAATACACACTAAAAAGAAATTAAGCAACGAGGTAGGGTCGCAGCATAGATAGTTCTGCTGCCAGCTCCGTCTCATCATCCACTACGACCTTAAGCTTTCGACCGGAGGGCAGCCTATAGATATACTTCCTCACCGCGCTTATTACCGGGATTTCGCCAGGACTGTCTTTTTCAGCTAGCTCCTTCTCAACACCGGCAGTAATGGTTTCCATGGAACTGTACCTCCTCAGCTACCATTGTGCCCGATAGAGAAGGAGCTAACAATCCCGCACACGTACTTTTTTTACTATACTTTAGTCAGACCGGCCCAAATACTGTGGGAGCATCAAATTTGAGGGTGGAAATCGGCACATAAGAGAACTACCTTTTAGCTTGAATTTTGGCCTGAAGGGGAGAGACGGACAATCTTACGGGAGTACCTTTGTTCGCCGTACTTTAGTTTCTCAAGCGGAATATATCTTAGTAAAAAGAGGCAAGGTGCATCCTACAGGGCTAGTCATGAAGGGCGCTTCCCAAGACCACCACCCGAGGTGAGACTTTTGTTACATACATTTCAAACGTTGCTTGAATACAATATCATGATGACTGGGCCAGGCTCCCAGCCAACCTCGCTCGCTCGGGATGGGTCCTCTCCTTCCTACCCTGGAGCGGGCGGGGGCGTTTAGCGGACAAGATTTATAAGCTTTTACACACCGAACACATCACCCTTTGGGGCAAACCCAACCCTCAGGTCCAACGTCAAGCTAAAGCTACCGGCCATCCAGACAAAAACGTAGAGGGCGACCCGGCGGGTCGCCCTCTACGTTGCCTTGCCCTACTCAGTATGATATAGTTTGAAATATGAGTGCTAAAGTTATACACGGCGGCACAATCACCTCCCCGCAGGGTTTTCTTGCCGGTGCCACCTACGCTGGTATCAAGAGCAAGGGCGACAATCTTTTAGACCTGGGTATCCTCTGCTCAGAGGTGCCCTGCATCGCTGCCGGCGTCTTCACCACGAACAAGATCAAAGCAGCTTCGGTCCTGCTGTGCCAGCGTAATCTCAAAGGCAACCAGGCTCAAGCCATCGTGGTCAACAGCGGCTGCGCCAATGCCTGCACCGGCCAGCAGGGCATGGCCGACGCTGAGGAGATGGCAGCCCTGGCCGCCCGAAACCTGGGGCTGCTGCCCGAAGAGGTGCTGGCCGCAAGTACAGGTGTCATCGGCAAGCAGCTCCCGATGAAGCAAATTCGAGATGGTATCGAAAGCATAGTCATCTCCTCGGAAGGCGGGCATACACTGGCGAAGGCCATCATCACCACCGATACCTCTCCTAAAGAGATCGCAGTGAAAGTGAATCTGGGGCAAGGAGAGAGCGAGGTTACCATCGGAGGCATCGCCAAGGGAGCAGGTATGATCCACCCCGACATGGCGACTCTGCTCTGCTTCCTGGCCACGGACGCCGCTGTCTCACCTCCTTTTCTCAAGAAAGCGCTCCAGAGAGCTGTCGATGCCTCTTTCAATATGATCACCGTAGATGGCGACACCAGCCCCAACGACTCCGCAATCATACTGGCCAACGGACTCGCCGGAAATAAGGTACTCAAGGACGGGAGCCCCAGAGCGAAGGAGTTCGAAGAGGCTCTGACCGAGGTCTGCCTTTTCCTCGCCAAGTCTATCGCCCGTGATGGAGAAGGGGCGACCAAGCTCATCCAAATCACTATTGAAGGGGCGCTCACCCTCGCCCAGGCGCGCAGCGGCGCCCGTATCGTAGCTGGTTCATCGCTGGTGAAATCGGCAGTACACGGCTCAGACCCCAACTGGGGACGTATCATCGCTGCGCTGGGGAGGAGCGGGGTGGACATGGAGGAGACCAAAGTAGACCTCTACCTGGATAGCCTCTGCCTCATGAAAGCAGGCCGCCCGCTGCCCTTCGACCAAACGCAAGCGAAGTCCATCCTGGACAGGACAGGGGTGCCCATTAGAATATGCCTCAACCTCGGTGATGCCACAGCCATCGCCTGGGGCTGCGACCTCTCCGAGGAGTACGTTACCATCAACAGCGAGTACACGACCTAAATTGTCATCTTCGGCAAAGAACCCCACTGCCCTTGCTAGTCCCAGTCAGTAGGTGCTAGAATTGGGCCAGACGCAGAAAAGCCGGATTAAGGAGGACGCCATGCCCATACCCAGAGACCAGTTCGACGAAGGTCTGGACGATACCAGTTACAAGGTAATCGATTTCTTGAAGGCACATTCCAAAGAGGCTTTTGAGGTTAATGAGGTAGCAGAGGGGATATTCGCCCCGGCATCTGGCTCAAAGCCAGCCGCCCCGACTTCACCTGAAATGCTGGCCAAATCGAAAAGAATGGAGTTCTTTCTGGCAGACCTGGTGCAAAAAGGGATGGTAGATAAAAGATCGATAGGGGATAAGGTCTACTACTGCATTCATAAAGACTAGCCCTACAGACGGGACAGAAATCCGGTAGCCTCATCGGCTTGGCCCGTTGTCTCAATTTATGGTATTTCATCAGCGCCAGATTGCACGGGGTAGGAGTAGAGAAAATGGAGTTTATGGAGGTCATTCGCAAAAGGAGGAGCATCAGGAGATTCAAGCCTGACCCCGTCCCTGAGGAAGAGATTAAGTATATTCTTGAAGCCGCCAGATTAGCGCCCTCGTGGGCCAATACCCAGTGCTGGCATTTCATAGTAGTGACCGACCCTGAAATCAAGGGGAAAATAGGCGAAGCCGGATTCAGATGGAGTGCCAGAGGTCCGGCAATGATAGTGGCCTGTGCCGACCCTGCACAGTCAGGTTTCAGAGAGGACCAGCTTTACTACCTCGTGGATATAGGCATCGCTCTGGAGCACCTGATACTGGCTGCGGTAGACCGGGGACTGGGCACATGCTGGGTAGTGGGTTTTCATGAGGACCAGGTAAAAGAAATTCTGGGTGTCCCGGAGAACATACGTATCATCGCCCTCACCCCCTTGGGCTATCCTGCGGAAGATCCATCTGCCAGGAGCAGGAAGAGCCTTGAGCAGATATTCAGCTACAACCGGTACGAGCAAAAACAGATCAAATAATGCCGCTTAAGTTTATCATGATGTAAGCGACAACACAGGAGAAGAAAGTGGCAGATAATTCCCAGCAAGGGCATCACCACGCGGGCATGTCCAGCAAAGCGTTTCTCAACGCGGAACGCGTTATTCAGGAAATCAGCCTTAAGAACGGTGATAAGTTCCTGGATGTTGGATGTGGAGAGGGGCGTTTCTCGATTGCTGTCTCAAAAATCATCGGCAACAAGGGTAAAGTATACGCTATCGATAGCTACGAAAAATCGATTGCTGCCTTGAAAGAACAGATTCAACGAGAGCATATTACCAATATTGAAGCAATCGTAGCCGATGTGACCAAAAAGTTACCGCTGCCCGATGCCATCATAGATGTTTGTCTGACGGCAAACGTCCTGCACGGTTTCCTCGCTAACGGAGAGGTCGCGGCCGTTATGACGGAGGTAGCCAGAGTTATGAAGGCGGGAAGTGCGCTTGTTGTCGTGGAGTTCAAGAAAATCGCCGGCCCTCCAGGGCCTTCCATATCCATAAGGATGACCCCGGAGGAGCTTGACAAACTGATAGCCGGATACGGCTTCGAAAAGAACAAAGTTGTCGAGGTTGGTCAGTTTCACTACACTGCAATATTCAACACCGTGCCCCGGCAAAGTCAATGAGATAGCTCTAGCCTTATGAGAACGGCTCCATCCAGAAAGAGAGATTATCAATCCCCTGCTGGCACCTGAAAAGCTCTCTTATCTCATTCTGCTCCTCTTCAGTGAGAGGCTTCTTGAAATCCGAATAGCCTATGACCTGGATGAAAGTCGAGGCAAATCTGCTGCCGTCGTCGCTCAGCGTGAATCTGCCGCATACATAAATGAGCTTCTTCCCCTTATGTTCCAACTCATTCCATTGATAACCGCCAAGCATATCTCCATACCATTCTTCCCATTTTTTCTTGAACTCGTTTTCTTTCATGGCAAATCACCTCAACTGAATTATTTGACATAAGAACTAGTGCTCAGCTATGGCCTGCCGACTTCATAGCCCTGCTCGCCTGCTCCAGAAAAATATCCTTGTGGGACGGGGATATGACCACGTTGCAGCCCCTGCTGCGCCTTATCTCCACCACGTTTTTGGACGAGGTAGCGAAACGGACCCCGTTGTAAGCGAAGGCGCTTGCTCTCGAAGCTGACCGAACCTCTTTTATCGTGGAGAAAGGTATATTCCAGGCCAGAGGCCCGCCCAGGACTATTGTTATCTTATCGCTGTATATCTGATAACGTTGCGGCATGACTATCTTAAATAACAGGGCGTAGAAGACCGCTATCCCGAACATCACGAAAGCATCCTCCTTATCCTGGAAAAGAAGAATGCTGCCCAACACCAGAAATATCACCAGGATACCGCCCAGCATCACCTTGAGCCACATATCCGTTCTAGGCGTATCCTCATAAAGCAAAAAAACCGGACTTCTCATCTCTGTGCCTGATTCAATTTAAACATATCGGTACATGCCTGTCCAGGGGTTTGTCCATACTCTTCAAAATAACGTTGGAACCCACCGAAACAGGCGGGAATCATCAGCCTGTGAATTTGGCAACCCGGGGCGCTTCCAGCAGTTCCCATCTGCCTTTTACCCCGCAGTCCAGCGCAGCCACCTCAATATGCAGCATGGCGATACCGCAATCAAGGCGCTTGGATATGCCAAAGTCCGGCAGGGGGTTGTCTACCGATACTGTGATACCGTCCGGTTCCACATTAAAGCGCCAGGGCTGCCTGTTCACTGCGGAGGGAGCGAGTCTCGCCGCCTCCAGCGCCGACCTGATCCAATCAGGCCACTCCTTCTCATCCAGTCCTGAAACCATATCCGCCAAAGGCTTGCGACGGTGGAATATCCCGAAGGCCGTCTGAACCCTTTCCCCCTGAGAGAATTCCCTTACGGCGTAGCCAACCGGTGTTACAGCAAATACTCTCTCTTTTTCTCCAGCCCCGACTGCTGACTCAGCGACATCGCGGCGAAAGAACATAGACCCGCCTATCCAGCAAGTACTCAGGCCCATAGCCGTAGCTTCGAGGACAATGCCTTCCCCGGTGTAGCCGATCTTCTCGTTGACATAACGGTCGTCAATGTCGCCGATGAAAGCGATGAGAGTGGGAGCGCCTTTGACCTTGCCGTACGAGCCGGCTATGCCTCTGAGTATGATGTCGGGTGATTCGGAGACCATCTCAGCACGAGCCTCGGAGTAAGGTCGGAATCCCTCGCAAACCGTTTTAAGCCGGGCTAGTTGAACTGGCTCCAAAGGAATGGAGTCATATCTGCGCCTTGACCTTCTGAGCGGTATGGCAGCATGCCATCCTGCAAACGATATGTCCATCTGCGATAACGCCTCTTAAAAGAATGATGTCACTTTTCAGCCAAAACTTCAACAAACTAAAGAGGCTAGACTCATTTGTGTATCTGTGATAATATTGGTACTCAATTTGTGCTATGATTAAGTGTCGAGCAAGGTGCAACGGATGTTAAGCGATGAGAATCAGATATGACCCCGAGGTGGATGCGGCCTACATTTTCTTCAAAAAAGGCAAAAAGCGCCCTGTTCAGGTAACAACCATACGAATCACCGAAGATATAGCCGTGGACTTCGGCCCTAATGAGGAGATTGTAGGCGTAGAGATATTGGATGCATCCAAAAACCTGGACTGGGTTGCCAAAGAACCCAAAGTAGAAGTGGAAAAGGTTAGTTCAGCCTAAGCGAACAACTAGAATAGTTTACACTTTGGTACTTTAGCTTATATTGGAGAAGAGTAAATACAATACGTG
>JBBIRL010000067.1:0-9742 GCA_037441825.1 Dehalococcoidia bacterium
CGCCCAGGCTGTAGCCCGCGAAGGCCTGGACGATGAGAAGCACCTGGTCCTGGTAGACGATGACACCATAGGTCTCCTGTAAGATTTCAGTGAGCGCGGGGTGAGGGAAACGGATAGGCTCCTTACCGTGTTTGGCACTGATGAAGGTGGGGATGTGTAGCTTGGGCCCTGGGCGGTAAAGAGCTATCATAGCGGCGATATCTCCAAAACAACTTGGCTTGAGCTCCTTGATGTAGCGGCGCATGGGGGCACTTTCAAGTTGGAACACGCCGGTGGTTTCACCCGATGAGAGAAGGCCGAAGGTTTTTCTATCATCGAGCGGCAGGTGCTGCAGGTCTAAGTCGATGCCGCGGGTTCTGGCTATGGTCTGTTTCGCCTTTCCCAGGATGGAGAGGTTGATAAGCCCCAGGAAGTCCATCTTCAGGAGACCTATCTTGGCGATATCGTCCATGGCGAACTGGGTCATATTGATGCTTTGTTCATCGCCCCTGCTGGGACGTTGCAGGGGAACATGATTGATGAGGGGTTCCCGTGAGATGACCACGCCGGCAGCATGAGTGGAAGCGTGACGGGCGACACCTTCAAGTTTGATTGCGGTATCGATGAGATGTTTTATGGATGCGTCGCTATTGTAGCTGTTGCGCAGTTCGCCATTTGTTTCGAGTGCATCCTTGATCTCAATCGAGGGGCCCACTGGTATTTGTCTCGCTACCTGGTCGACACTCCCGTAGGGCATTCCCAGGGCTCGCCCGACATCCCTGATAGCTGCTTTTGCCCCCATAGTGCCGAAGGTAATAATCTGGGCCACAAGGTCATGTCCGTATTTCCGGGCGACATAGGCGATGACCTCATCGCGCCGGTCATCCTGGAAATCCAGGTCGATATCAGGCATCTCCTTGCGCTCTATGTTAAGGAAACGCTCGAAAACCAGTCTGTGCGCCAGCGGGTCGATGTCGGTTATGCCCAGGCAGTAGAGGACGATGCTGGCAGCGGCGCTGCCGCGGACGCCGAACAGGATATTTTGTTTACGGACGAAGGAGATGACATCATGGATTACCAGGAAATAGTTGGCAAATTTAGTCTGCTTTATGACATCCAGTTCATATTCGAATCTCTTTATAACCTGTGGCGGAGGTTCCGGGTAACGTACCGCTA
Organism: Dehalococcoidia bacterium; assembly: GCA_037441825.1. Lineage (GTDB taxonomy): Bacteria > Chloroflexota > Dehalococcoidia > SZUA-161 > SZUA-161 > JACWAE01. The sequence goes on from JBBIRL010000067.1 coordinate 1,156, forward strand.
GGCCCCGATAGGAAAGTTCTCTAAGCCATTCATCGGCGGTTTTGCCTGGGGGTAACTCTGCCTCGGGGAGGTGAAGGCGGCCAAATTCCAGGTCAAGGTTGCATAGCTCGGCGATACGCTCAGTGTTGGTTAAAGCCTCCGGCATTTCAGCGAAGAGCTCTGCCATCTCCCGGGGGCTCTTGAGATAAAATGAGTCATCTGCCATCTTAGGGCGCTTCTCGTTATAAATAGTGTTGTTGGTCTGGATGCAGAGCAGGACATCGTGAGCATAGGAGTCATCTTTATTAATATAATGCACATCGTTGGTAGCAACAAGGGGGATGTCAAGTTTGCGGCTCATATCGATTAGCTCTTTATTTATCTGGGCAAGCTCGGGCACATCGTGCTTCTGGAGTTCTAAATAGAAATCTCCGAAAGTATCCTTGTACCACTTAGCAGCCTTCTCAGCATCTTCGATGCGACCTTCTATTATGAGCCGCCCCACCTCGCCATTGGGGCAGGCTGAGAGTGCCACTAAACCATCGTGATATTGTAAGAGTAACTCCTTATCAACCCTGGGCTTATAGTAGAACCCTTCGAGATGGGCTGTGGTAGCCAGCTTAAGCAAGTTGTGATAGCCGACCTTATTCCTGGCCAGCAGGATAAGGTGGTAAGGGTTCTTCTCAGTGGCGAGCTTGTTCTCCTTCTCCTTGGGTGCCACATAGAACTCACAACCGATGATGGGCTTTACTCCGGCCTCTTTAGCTTCGCGGTAGAAGGTGATTATGCCGTAGAGAGCCCCGTGGTCGGTGATTGCCAGGGAATTCATGCCCATCTCTTTGGCTTTGCTGATGAGATTGGTGATGCGGCACATGCCATCGAGGAGGCTGTATTCAGTGTGGACGTGAAGGTGAGTAAACATGGTACTGCGTTATTATAGCACGGGTTTTTCTCTGTTGGCAGGGAGGGCAGGCGCTGAGGCGAAAGGCTTTTGTGGAGAAAAATAGAGAGATTAGCAACTGGGTGATGCAGGGGATGCAAAAAGGCTTAAGGCTCTTATCTTGCCTTGATAGAGGATATTTTAGAGGCGCGTGTATATGTACAGGACGGAGGGCGGGGTGTCACCTGCCCTCCGTCAAAATGCAGCCTTCTTTTATAAGGAAGGCTCGACTTTCCCTGCGCCTTTTCGATTGAACCATCCTGCTTTTTATACTTGGGGTAACCGCACCGCATAACCAGTTCGACCAGCATTCTTGCGTTTCAGCGAAATTACTATTCCCGAGTTTGGCTGACGGGGAGCCTCGCTGTGTCGTCCGGACCGGCTACGATTACCCCAAGACACTTCAAGAAGCATCGCCTCGGGGTTTGAGGCTTGTTCGCATTCAGTGTGGATAGTATATACCGGGGCACTCCTGGTATAACAACATCCTTACGGGTGATTTTGCCGATGGAGTCGGGGTAAGCTATGCTTCTAGTGGGATTGCTCGAACAGGGAGGCTCGAATGGACTGCTGTTATAACGGTTTAAATATTAAAGGAAGGAAGCACAGTACTTAAATAGTGCCCAGTACAAGCGCTTATCTCGCCAGTCAAGTGGTCGATAGGTATTTTGGGGTAACCCGTTTAGGGTAACCCGTTCGGGCCATGCTATCGAGTTATGGTCGGCATAATTGCTTTGAAAGATTACCTGAAAGGGTGTTGTTCGGCTCCAGTCAAGCCAAGGTATACTGTAAGCGGGTTAGTAGGTTGGGCGGGTATTAGTGGGAATTTGTGAACAGTTCTAGTCGGTACAGCTTCACAAAGTCGGGAGAGTGAGCCATTTTGTTTTCGGGGGCCTCCATATGATGCGGTCTCTATCTATTGCAGAAGGGGAAAAACAGGCGATGAGGAAATCTTCCTCAAGCCTTTTTTACATAAATTTGACAAAAACCGGTAAATATGGGAGGTAGGTCAAAGTTATATGCGCAAAAGTCATGTTGACTTTCGTTAGGGGGCTCCCTAGATTAGTACTATGAAAGGGCTCCGGTCAGAGCTTCGCTAGCGCCCGATATTTATCCTCATTAATTAATAGTTTCGCACCACTGTTATGAACCGCAACAGTGCGAAGGAGGGGAAGGTATGGCATGGATAAGATAAAGGTCCTTCTGGCTGATGATCATCCGGTGGTGCGCGAAGGCCTCCGTACTATGCTGGCTACTGCTCCGGACATCGAGGTCGTAGCGGAAGCAAGCGATGGTCTGGAGGCTATAGATAAGGTCAACGAGTGCCATCCCGATGTGGTCTTGATGGATCTCCGCATGCCCAATATGGATGGCTTGGAGGCTACCAAGCGTATAAGAACCCAGCTCTCCTCTACAGCGGTCATCGTGCTCACTATATATGATAACGATGCTTACATTGTGGACGCGGTCAGGGCTGGTGCGGTAGGCTACTTGCTCAAAGATACCTCAAGGGACCTTCTTATTCATGCCATACGCGCAGTCACCAGCGGCGGTATGCTCGTCAAGACCTGCCTGTTGCGCGAGGCTATGTTGAGTTTAGCCAATGCTGCCGGTGAGCAGGGTAAAAGCAAGCCTGCAGGCCCCGCTGGTCTGGAGGAGCTGACACGTCGTGAAAATGACGTGCTTCGCCTGGTGGTTCTGGGACGAAGCAACAAGGAGATCGGGCAGGAGCTCTCTATCAGCGAAGACACCGCTAAAAAGCATGTGCAGACCATCATGTTGAAAATGGGTGTGTCCGATAGAACCCAGGCTGCTGTCAAAGCCGTGCGCGCCGGACTTGTCGATCATCAGCCCGAAAAAGTGCCCTAGTACTTAGTTGCGATAATCATCGCAATGCTAACGAAGGGTTACGAGACCCTTCGCTACGCTCAGGGTGACAGTTCTTAGTTGTCATTCTGAGCGTCAGCGAAGAATCTCGTTTATTACGCTTTCTTGCGCAATTAGGTACTAGTTTTTTGTAGTGTATATCATACTGTGTAGTGAAGCTCTTTATTTAGAGCGATTTGCCTGAGCCTTATGTTTACACATCAATTGTGAGCATGTTCAGCAACATGTAGCCTATTGCAGCAGATACGGCCACTCTCGAGTTGAAATTATATATAAGAGAGTGGCCGCTAGCTTTTGTGGCGGGCGATTCTCATTCTTTTGACGATATTATGCTTTCTACTTTGGGTGAGGAGGCGCGACATGGAGAGCAAAACCAAACCCCCGATGCGCAAACTACGTCTACCTTTCCTTGAGCGATTGAAAGGTCGAGGAGCCAGAGCAAGCGCTATAACCGATGCCTCTGGAGACGCCTTCATACTGTTTGATAAAAACCTCAATATTGTAGGAATGAACCCGCTGGCGAGAAGTGTGTTCCACCTGATATTAGGGGAGGATGTGATTGGCGGGGATGTTCTGAGCGGTGCGCCTGGTGTAAAACCCGATAATAAGAATAACGGAAGATATGAAAAATATTTGAATGCCATAAGAAAAGGGAAGCCTTTCTTCGCAGACAGTATCGTCATTCATTCGGGACTCCTGGACATAAACTTAAAAGCTGAAGCATTTAAAGTGGGAAAGGGGTTCGGGATAATATTCAGCGACCTAGACGCGCTGAAAAAGGTTGAAAAGATGCCGTATGACTCGCAGAAAGGATTGGCAACTAATCTTAAGAGTGCCCCTGACTGTATTTTTATCTTCGATTTGAAAGGGACTATCCTGCACGGAAGCAGGGCAGGGGAGAGACTCACGGGCTATGCCTGGGAAGAAATTAAGGGCAAAAGTCTCTTTGAAATTACTCTTTTGGCTCCTGAGCTTTTGCCCAAAGTGGCTCAGTTACTGGAACTGAGTGCGGCGGGTCAATCCACCGGGCCCGATGAGTTTGAATTGATTAAAAAAGGTGGGAGCCATGTTTTCGTTGATATTTCCACCTGCCCTATAGGACGGGGGGAGGAGGCCGAGGTCGTAGCGATCACTCACGATATTACGGAGCGCAAGCGAGCTGAGGAAGCGCTGAGACAGAGCGAGGATAGATATAGAGCGATTGTGGAGAATTCTCTTGACGGCATTTACCAGGTAGATGCTTCGGGGAAGTTCACATTTATAAATGAGTCCTTCGCCAACATATTCGGGTATAGACGGGAAGAGCTTTTAGACAAGCATTTTTCCTCTTTGCTAAGCTTAGCGACATTTCCCAAAGTAAAAGAAATGGTGGAAGAGGTTCTCTCAGGCAAGGATGTGCGTGATGAGGTCCTTGTTCAACATAAGGATGGACATGAAGTGCCTGTCAACTTTAGTGCTACACCCTTAAAAGATCGTGGCAAGGTAGTTGGCCTGGCAGGTATATTGAGGGATATGACCGAGCACAAGAGGACAGATAGGGCGCTAAATGAGTCTGAGGAAAAGTATAGAGCGTTGGTTGAAGCGGCAGGGAGGTCAGGTGAGGGAATAATAATCGTGCAGGATGTTGGAGACGTTGAAGCAGCACTGGTTTTTGTGAACGATGAATTTTGCCAGATAGTTGGCTACTCGCGGGAAGAATCGCTGAAAATGTCGGCTCGGGATTTAATACCTCCTGATGAGTTCGGCGCAGTACACGACAGGTACAGACGAAGACAGAAGGGAGAAGAAGTAAATTCACATTATGAGGTGAACCTTCGCCGCAGGGATGGCACTTTAATTCCCACTGAGGTCGGTATTGGAACCATGATATACCGTGGTAGAGCGGCGACGGTAGTCTTCTTGCGGGATATCGCCGAGCGCAAGCGGATGGAACAGGCTCTGCGACAGAGCGAGGAGAGATTCCGCGATGTGCTCGATAATTCCCTGGATATGATATATCGGCTGAATCTGCAGGCCGGTAGATATGACTATGTGAGTCCATCAACAGAAAAGATACTTGGATATAGTCCGGAAGAGTTTGTAGCTCTTACAATCGAAAAAGGAAGGGCTCTGGCACATCCTGATGATCTGGCAAGGTTGGATGAAAATGTCATCGAACTGATAGCTTCGAAAGCAGGTACATCTTCCAGCATTGAGTATCGAATAAGACACAAAGAGCTAGGGTATCGCTGGGTAAGCGATAACCGCTCAGTAGTATACGATGATGCAAACAATCCGGTAGCTGTAGTCGGCAACCTCAGGGACATCACTGAGCGCAAAGATGCAGAGTGGGAGCTATGGAGGACGCGGGAAAGGCTACAGCTTATGTTCGATTCCGTCCAGGACGGAGTCTGTGTTACGAATTTGGAAGGCCTTATCACCGATGTCAACCCCAAGGGGCTGGAGATGTACAGGGACAGCGCCCACGGACAGCTAATCGGTAAGAGCGCTTTCGAGTTGATTGTCCCTCATGAGAGGGGAAAAACTGTAGCCGAGATGCAGATAGTATTGGAACAAGGAACCACAGGGCTTATCGAACACAACGTGGTGAGGGCCGATGGCTCCGGGTTTCTTGCAGAGATGCATGTCAGTCTGCTGAAAGACATTTCAGGTAATGCCACCGGATTTGTTACGGTGCTAAGGGATATAACCGAACGCAAGAAGGCGGAGGAGGAACTGAAAGAGTCCGAGGAACGTTATCGAGCGCTGGTGGACACGGCGGGGCTGGCGGGCGAGGGGATTATGATTGTGGAACGTGTCGAAGGTAATAAGGCTGTTATTGCTTTTGTGAACGATACGTTTGCTGGGATGCTTGGCTATCAAAGAGAAAAGATGCTGGGTATGGCTGCCCGGGATTTGTTCCTTCCCGGCGACCGCATATGGCTGCAGGATAAGAATCGGCGGAAGCGGAAGGGAGAGGCACTGCCCAGTCACTATGCGGTAATGGCATTGCGCAAGGACGGGTCAATGTTGCCCATCGAGATCAGCATGGGTGCTATGAGGTATCAGGGTAAGAGCGCAACGGTGGTTTATGTCAGAGATGTAACCGAGAGAAAACAGGCTGAGGAGACGCTGAGAGAAAGTGAGGCACAATTCCGAGCCATCTTCGATGGTGCGGCTATCGGTGTGGTTCTTATAGATGAATATGGGCATATGCTCAAGATCAATCCAGCGTTGGAGCGAATACTCGGCTATACATTGGAAGAGTTGCGCGGCATGGTTTTCACAGATTACATGCATCCAGACGACGCCACGGTAGATGTAGGACTCTTCCGAGAGATGGTCAGAGGGAAGCACGACCACTACCAGGTGGAGAAGCGCTACATCAGAAAAGATGGTCAAATGGTCTGGGGCTGTGTGACGCTTTCCGCTGTGCGGGGTCTGGGCGGCAAACTCCAGTTCGCCATAGGTATGGTGGAAGACATTACTGAGAGCAAACTCGCCTTGGAGAATCTGAGAAAGTCAGAGGAACATTTCAGGGCGCTCACCGAAAACGCTTTGGAGGCTATTGCGATTATTGGTAAGGATGGAACTATAATTTACGGGAACCCAGGCAGCCATCCTCCACGCGGATATAGACCGGAGGAGGTAATCGACACAAATGGCATTTCGGCAGTTCACCCGGAAGACACGCCAAAAGTTATGAAGGTCTTCGATGAGTTGATGCAGAATCCGGGGAACACCGTAAGTATGCAGGTGCGTGTTCGGCACAAGGATGGCTCGTGGCATATTGTTGAGGCCATAGCGAGAAACCTTCTCGAGGAACGGGCGGTAAAGGGGATTGTCGTCAACTACCACGACGTAACTGAGCGAGAGCAAGCCCACGAGGAGTTGTTGAAGCACATCAAACGGGTGGAGGCTCTCCACTCAGTTGCGCAGCTAGCGAGCCAGACCCTGGAGTTGGAGGAGCTATTAAATACATCACTGGATAAGGTGATTGGGGTTATGGAGGCAGAGGCTGGCTGTGTGTATCTGCTGGACATGGTGGAGAAGGAGCTTGTGTTGAAAACAAGCAGAGGGTTGTCTGACGGGACTATTTCAAGGCTGGCGACTATAAAACTGAATGAAAATAACGTTCAGAAGATAAAGGAATGGAGAGGCGGAAGCACCCCATTGCTTAAGATATTTGAGGAAACCGGGCTCAATATAACGGCAGAGGTGAAAGAAAAGGAGCAAATACAATCGTTTGCCGTTGCTCCCTTCATGATGAGAGGACAGCTAAGTGGGCTGATTGCTGTGGGCAACCGCAGCCAGCGGGAATTCGACTCTGGCGACATCGACCTGCTCAGAGCGGTGGGCAATCAAATAGGGATCAGCACGCAGAACGCTATGCTGTATGAAGAGGTGCGGGCACTGATCAGAGAAACTATCGATGCTCAGGAAAGGGAGAGGGAGCGCATTTGTCTGGAAGTTCACGATGGCGTGGCTCAGACCCTGGTTTCTGCTTTCCAGTACCTCCAGGCTTTGGAAGCGACCGCACCTGATGATACGCAGACCAAGCAACTGCTTGCCAAGACAACTACTCAGATAAGGCAAGCCATCCAGGAATCAAGGGATGTTATCAATAGCCTTCAACCGGCGACGCTGAGTGACCTTGGCCTTGTTTCAACGCTGCGTCAAGAGCTGAAGCGTCTGGGGCAGGAAACAGGTTTGAAGATAGATTTCAAGGCCGACGCTATCAGGTTCCCCAGGGATGTTGAGGTCGGGTTATACCGGATCATCCATGAGGCCGTTTTCAACGCTAGAAAACATGCCGATACCAGGCAGCTCCGCGTCAAGATTAACTCGGAGGATGCTGGGGTGAGGGTTGAGGTGCGTGATTGGGGCAAAGGATTTGATCAGGCCTATCTGGCTAGGGCCAGGAAGCGGGGCACCGGGTTGTTCAGTATACGCAAGCGGGCGGAGCTCTTGAAGGGTACTTGTGAGATACAGAGCAAGCCCGGTGAGGGGACGACGGTGCGTGTGGAGATACCATTCAGTGCTGCTGAGATAGGCAGTGGATGAAGTGCATAATATATTATCCAGAAGGCCGAGATTTAAATCGTAGGGGCACGGCATGCCGTGCCCCTACCTAATAAAATCACAAGTGTGAGGTATTAGCTATACGCAGTCGCGTATAATCTTCACTTGACATGGTTTCCGGGGCCTGCTATGGTATCAACCGCTCCTCGTGAAAGAACCGCCGCCGGGCTGCTGTTGTGGAAAAGCGGAGTGTTTCAAGACAGGAGATTACTGATGAAGCATCAAGATATTTGCTGGATGAGCATGTCACCCGAAATTGGGATATCTAATGGGTATAAAGTACCAAATAAAACATTACCTTTAGCGTTGCTTCAAGTTTATGTTTTTGATAGTATGGGCCTGATTAGGGCCTCTGATTGGCGGTTCGCTTGGGCAGACATCCACAGGGGGTAGTGTACTCATGGCTGGGGAATCAGAGGGAAAATACAGAGAGAAGACTAGACAGCAACTCATGAGGGAAATGAATACTTTGCAAGCGCGTATACAGGAACTGGAGCAGGCTCTGTCCGAGAGCAAGTGGGCAGAAGAAGTTCTGAAGAAGGGCGAGCTTGTAGCCGCAGCCACAATCGAAGGCATGCCCGACGGCGTTATGTTGGTCAATATGAGCGGGGAGATAATCTATGTCAACAAAGCATTCGAAAAACTGCTCGGTTACAAAGCTAACGAACTCATTGGGACTTCTGCCCTTAAACTGCCGACATATAGCAGGTCAAAGGATAG
>JBBIRL010000068.1:0-2202 GCA_037441825.1 Dehalococcoidia bacterium
ATCCGCTCCAACCATGCCTGGAGCAGATGCTCCAGGCTACCCTGAATATGTTTCATCCTCATGGTAAATTCGAAATCCTAAACCCAAGACTCAAAACACACTAATAGTGCGGGTGCTCTGTCACCCGCATTACCTGGTAGGGGGCAGAGCCCCTACCCTATGAATTGGCTTAGAATCTGGGGTTTTGCATTCTAAACATTGCCCAATCCAATCTTCAGGGTATAAACTCCTTTTTGCGTGTCGTACAGATGATGGAGCGAGAGGACGCGGCGTTTGGCGGCGCTCAGGCCGGCCAGGGCATCGGTTATGTCAATAACGTCGTATAGCTCCTGTCCGCAGTTCAGGGGCACTAGGATATAGCCGTTTAGCCCCTCAATGGTGGAGTGCCTCAGTATAGCCTCGCCTCTAGCGTGAGCCTCCGCGGATGTGTCCAGATTTATGTCATGTACCTGCGCCAGCCGGTCATATAGCAGGTCAATCTCCTCCCAGTCCCAGTCTTCGGTCATGGCCACGGAGGACGGCAGGCCGAAGACCTGCACGCGGTTGGCCTGTTTGGCGTGTTTGACATATTCTGCTTCCAGTATGGCGTGGCTGGTGCCGTAGGCGTAGACGCTGGAGTCCGACGTCTGCGGATTGATGATGTAGCCGCAGTTGCCCCTGAAAAACAGGACGTCGGGCACTTTGGACAGAAGACGGAGGACGGCAGACTGTCCGGATTCGCCGGGACTGATGGTGAAGGCCGGGTAGAGGTTGACCAGGGCATCGCTGTAGCTGAACGAGGAGAACTCCAGACCGGCGCGCGCCATGATGAAGTTGAGCAACTGAAAGATGTTCGCGCTGCCGGATGCCCAGGCGAACTGGCGTCTGGCTTTCCATCTCTCCAGCAGCCCCCAGGCATCGGAGGCGTGGAGAATGAGAGATGCTGAACAGCCGGGGGCGGCTGTTCCACCGTTTGAGGTGTGTGTCCAGCCCTCTATCCAGTAGGCAGGGCCGCTGGACATTTCTATACCTGAGGCAGTGCGGTATCCCGGGCTGACTAATATCTCTGAGCCGAGCTTAAGGGACGGGTAGACCGAGGACGGGAGACCGATGTCTGAGTAGCGGCCGTCGTCGTTTCTGAGGTCGATTTGCATCTTTCCCGAGGAAGGGCCGGTCTGGACGCTCAGTCCGATAAGGTCATTAGTGCCATCCACTGAGGAGGGCGAGAGGGCAGCGCGCCAGACACCTGACGGCGCGGACAGCCAGGCATAGGTGCTGCTGTGTACCAGGGCCAGGCCGTAGCTTGAGGTGAGGTTGAAGGGTACAGGCTCGCGCCACAGGTTGGAGATGTACTCGGCGGTGGCCAGGGAGTGCGAGCAGCAGGGTCGGCTGTAAGAGGCTGTGCCGCTGAATTTCTCCACGAAGAAGATGCGGAAGACGTCGGGTAAGTTGACATAAGGACAGCGAAACTCAACATTGGAGCCGGAACTGGCTACGGTAAGCTCAGCCAGGCTCGACCAGGTGCCCGGGCTCTTAGAGTAGCCGTCGCCGTAGACGCAGGTCCAGACCTTGTTCTTGCCTGAGCTGTCCTGTCCGCAAATGGCGAGGTTCCAGTCACCCTGATAAACACAGCCGATGCCTGTAATGGCGGCGGCGCTGTTAGTCCAGGCGGAGGGCGAGCCCCAACCGCCGCCCATCCTTTTGACGGTATAAACCGTGCCATTCACAGAGTAGAACAGGCAGATCAAGTCGCTGTTGTTGATGGCTGCGGCGAGCCAGCCTACTGTCGAGCCAGCGGTGGTTATGGTCGTGGGGCTGCCGAAGGTAGCGCCGTAGTCGGTGCTCTCCCTGACCAGGATTGTCCTCTGGTCGGTGTCCACATAGAACAGGAGCACCCTGAAGACGTGGCTGGCCAAAGCGATGCCCGAGGCGCTGGACACAGTGCATACCCCTGTCCAGGGGCTGAAGTCGCTGCCGGGACCGGGGCTGGCGACGCGCTGGCGATAGAGTTGATAGCCGGAGGGGTCGACTCTGGCCCTCATCAGGGAGCCGTCGCCGGGCATGGTAACTGCGTGGTGAAAATCGGGCTCGCTGCCGCTGTAGAGTCTGGCCCAGTTGAGACGGGTTATCCCTGCTACCCTGTCCAGTATCTCGACCTTGACATAAGGCAGGCGGGAGCTGCTTCTCTGAGCGGCGGTAAGAGTGGATGATAAGGTTCTCATA
>JBBIRL010000068.1:2302-9645 GCA_037441825.1 Dehalococcoidia bacterium
CAGGCGGGAGCTGCTTCTCTGAGCGGCGGTAAGAGTGGATGATAAGGTTCTCATATTAGATGCAAATCCCCCTTACCCCCTTTGCAGAAGGGGGGATTTTGGGCGAGGCATCGCCTCGCCCCTACTTTTTGCTCTTGCGTTTGCGGGCTATTTTGGACGAGGCTTTCCTGTAGTAATGCTGCATGATAAGGCCGAACTGCAGGATGGTGGCGCCGATGACCTCGTTGGGCAGGTTGATCCACCTGTGAGCCAGCCACAGTATCACTATGGTCAGTACTGTGATAAGAGCGAGCCTGTCGTTAAATGATGTCCAGCCCATGATATGGCCTCCAATGCTATCACCGTGACTATGAAGCCGGCGATGTAGCCTCTGATGTCGATGTAGGCGTTGTCCTTGATGCGCCAGTCCTCGGTGAGCTCGTAGGCCAGGAAGGCGACGAGCAGGACGATAGCATAGACCCAGTGGTCGCTGCCTGACCACGCCGTGAGCGCGCCCAGAGGGGCGTGAATAAGAGCCCGGTAAAGGGAATCCTTCATATCGGATAAAGCCGGCGCACCCGCACCGTATTCTTTCTACTGTGTTTGGCCAGACCTTTCATGAAGTCAGCCAGCCTGTCCTGTCCCCAAGTGAGATAGCTGCGCCAGGTCTCAGCGCCTCCCGGATTCACGCGGTTGGTGGCGAAGCTCGCCCACTCGATGGCGGCATAGGCGGTTGCACCCAGCGCTGCCAGGTCTTCGAGCTTGGCGGGTAGGGTAGAGCTATCGGTGTCCAGGGTATGCAGCTTGCCGTAGTAGACATAAACATCCTCATTGTCGCCTGGCAGGCTATCTATGAGCAGGGTCAGGGTATCGGCCCAGGCGCTGAAGCGGATATAGGATGGCGGGTAGTTGCCCGCAGGATACTCCACAGCCTCGATCTCCACCATGTTGCTGAGAGATGAAAGGGGCAGGTCGCGGCTTTCTGCGGTGGTGCTGAGCGTGGCCTTAGCCTCGAGAGGACAGGACAGGCTAAGCTCGCGCACTGCGTGGTCGATGTGGCGGTCCAACTCGCTATCCGTCCATCTGTAGTTTTGAGAGTCCTCGTCGTGAAGGTCTTTGCGGATGCGAGACCTCATATCATTGAGGTTCATTATCTTTCTCCTCTACTTTTAGACATTCAGATGTCTAATCTTTGATATCAACCCCCTGTATCCCCCAGTTTTGGGGGCCTTTAAAAATGGGGGGTACCTCCATACCCCTGGCAAAGGGGCTTCGCCCCTCTCACACCCCACAGGTTTACCCCTCCCTCTTATCCCTCCCGCAAGGGGAGGGAGGATTCAATTTCCTCTCCCTTGACGGGAGAGGTTAGGTGAGGGTGTGTAGGGGCATCCTTCCATGGAAGGATGCCCCTACGTGCTTATCGTTAGTTGCGGACGCCGGTGAGCCTGGCCAGCTTCAGGGTATTGAACAGGGCCAGCGCTACATACCACTTGACCCTGGTGCGGGTGGCATCCTTGGTCTCTAGACTGCCCACCTTTTCCACCTGAAGGCCGCCGGGCGCGGTCAGCCCCGATACGGAGCCTTCGCCGAATCTGAGGGCGTAGATAGTGGAGCAGTCGGTGGATACGCCTACGGTCTTGTTGTCGGGAATCCAGTCGTTGATGCCGAGGGGGATGCCGCTGTAGTACTGCACCATCTGGCCGAACTGATTGCGGTCGAACTCCATGATGCCGCTGCCGGAGCCCCTGCTCAAAGCGGTGAGCTTGCGCCGGCTGCGCTTGCTCATGAGGAGCATATCGGGCTTGCCGCCCTTTATCTTGTCGACGAGCTCGTCGAGCTTCTCCAAGGTGAGTGTGCCTCCGTCAGCGCCCATGCTGAGCGTCTGCCCCGAGGCGCACAGCTTGTCTATGCCGTTGAATGACTTGGCGTCGCTGGAGGTATCGCCGTTGATGAAGGTATCGTCGAACTTCTGCTGCACTGCCTTGGCCTTGAGTTGCACCGTAGCAGCTTCGAGGTCCTGGATGTTGCTGCGGGTTTTGGCCAGGAAGTTGTCCACGTCGGCGTCGCCGCCCAGTATCTTGAGCGTAGCGGTCTGCTGGGTGAAGGTGGGTGTGGACTCGGCCCAGGTATCGCCCACATCATAGAATGCTACCGTGGGGGCCTGGTTCTCCTGATTATAGGTGAGGCCGTTGCCCACGATCTCGATGAAGGGCAGCACCTGGAGCACCGGGCTATCATAGATGATGGTCTCGATGACGCCCATTAACAGGACGTCGTTGGAAAGTTTCGCTGCCTCCGCTAGTGTTAATGCCATCTTTTTTCTCCTTTTCTATTTTTGTGGGTAGGTTGGGCTTCCCGTTCGCCCTGAGCCTGTCGAAGGGCCGTTCATGGTTCGACAAGCTCACCACGAACGGACTTACAGGATTTTCCTCAGGGCGTAGGCTATCTTCTCCGCCGGGGAGAGCGCTGAAAGGTCCTGCGGCATACGAGGCGGTGCGCCTGTGGGCACCTTATTTGCCTCAGTCTCGACCTCGAGCTGCTGCCTGACCCTGGATACTATGCCCCGGGCCAGCTCCAGCGAGGCGTCTATCTCATCTATGGACTCTCCCTTGACCAGTTCCTCGGGGATACCGGGGGTGCTGGCAAGAATCGCGGCGCGGTATTTGGCTACGGCGGCTGACAGGGACTGCTTGATAGCAGTCAGTTCGCCGTCTCTGGAAGAGATGCCTTGCTCAAGCTGGGTTATGCGCGTTTGCATTTCAGCGCTCTTTGCTTTCCAGTCAATTTCCTCGGATTTCTGTATCTGTTCGTCCTTGGTCTCCTCCGCCATGTTTCACCTCCTCTCACAGGGCTGATAGTTATCAGCCCCTACATCTAGAATCTCGGGCAGGGCAATAGTAGAACATTAGTTCTTAATTTGTCAAGAGGAAAATGTCGCAGGCGCTTGACGGAGTGGCGCAAGGCATCTATTATTCTGGAGAAGCAAAGAATATCAGGGGGTGATACTTGACAGGTAGGAATACATTCGCTACCGCTATCAATTGTATGGATGGTAGAGTGCAGTATGCTGTAGCGGAGTTCTTAAAGAAAAAATATAACGTGGACTATGTGGATATGATTACAGAACCGGGGCTTGACGGCTTGCTGGCGATGGACCAGGACAAGGCAGCGATTGAGTCAATCAAGAGGAAAATAGGTATTTCAACAGGGCGTCATGGCTCGAGGCATATAGCTGTAGCTGGGCATCACGACTGCGCAGGGAATCCGGTCGACGAAGAAACCCACCTGGCTCATATCCGCGCTGCAGTAAAGGTTGTGAAATCGTGGGGTTTCAACGCTGACGTCATCGGATTGTGGGTTGACGATGAGTGGAAGGTGAGCGAGGTCAAATAAGTCAAGAGCGCGCCAAAATGTCATAAATTTTCAACTTTTTCTCCCCTTGGTTTTATGACTTTTTAACATCCCCTGTGTTATAAAGGTGGTAGGTCCTCTTTCCTTTTCGGACTGGGGGTATCCTCCATTTTCAAGGGTTCTCTAAGTTGTGGGGTTTGAGGGGTTGAGAGGAAGTGGTGCAGTCCGCCATAGGCGGAGGGGGGTGCCCCCAGATGTGATAGTAGCAGAACATTTCTAAGTGCTCTGAGCTAATCTGAGGAGGTGTCCAGTGGCAATCGATCCAATCTGCAAGATGAAGGTGGATGAGAAAAAGGCAGCCGCTACTTCTGAGTACAAGGGGAAGAAATATTACTTCTGCGCTCCCGGCTGCAAGAAGGCTTTCGACCAGAACCCGGAAAAGTACGTAGGTGCGACGAAGAAGTAGCTCGGATAGCCAATACTCGGGGCTGGTAAATTGTTGAGGTCAAGAGCATCTCTATATTTGATGTTGCCCGACCGGCGGATTTAAGCGAGATGGAGAAACGCAGGATACTTTCCGTCGGAGCACGGGAGGTACCCTCAGTTATTAAGCTTTTCCATATCTATTTTCTATATAGCTGGCATGTGGCAGCATCAGGAGGCTAAAAATGTGGTACATGCACGATGGGTGGGGTTGGTGGATGGTGTTCGGCGGAATATGGATGCTGGTGTTCTGGATAGCGATTATTTGGTTGGTAGTCTGGGGGATCAAGTCACTGGTGGGGCATAGGGAGTCAAGGATAGGTACCCCTGAGAAGCGTGATCCTCTGGAAATAGCCAAGGAGCGCTATGCCAAAGGTCAGATATCCAAGGAAGAGTTCGACCAGATTAAGAAAGACCTATCTTGATTCGTGATTCTAAGATGGCGACTGTAGACAAAGCTACGGAGATGGTCAGGAGACGGTATAACCGGATGGCTCTTTTATACGATAGTATGGAGGGCCTTGTGGAGAGGTCCCGCTACAGCGAGTGGCGGGACCTCTTATGGAGCAAGGTGGAAGGCACCCGCATCCTTGAGGTCGGCGTCGGCACCGGTAAAAACCTCCAGTATTACCCTGCGGGTGCTGAAATGATTGCAATTGATTTAAGTGAAAAGATGCTGGAGCGAGCTAAACGTAAAGCCAGCGAGCAAAAGCTAGAAGTACGCCTGCAGCAGATGGATGTGCAAAAACTCGAGTTCGCAGACAAATCATTTGACACCGTAGTAGCCTCTTTTGTCTTTTGCTCCGTTCCCGATCCTGTTCGCGGTCTGACGGAGGTTAAGCGCGTATGCAAAGAGGGCGGCAAGGTGGTCTTGATGGAGCATATGCGGAGCCCCAATCGCGTTTTGAATATGTTTATGGATTTTGTTAATCTGGCGTCTGCGCGCATCATGGGAGAGAACGTTAACCGCCGAACAGTGGAGAATGTGCGTAAAAGCGGCCTCGAAGTGGAGCAAGTTACCGACCTTGCCTTTGGGGTCTTCCAGTTGATTGAGGCGAGAAAGCAGGCACAGCTTTCGGAATCGATGGGCCAGTCAACCCAGCCACCGGTTAAGCGCCGCAGCCATGAATAGTAGTTCTCGATAGCCTCTGAGAGCAACTTCCTATGCACATCAATCTATACCGCTTTTACTTCCGCTCGGTACAGTGGCCTGAGTGGAACCTCCCAAACTTGACAAAAGTCTGTTTATTGCTTAGAGTACTTGCAATGTAGAGGAGCGCGGTGCCGCTCTGTGAGGAGTTACTGTGGCAACATTTATAATACTTGTACTGATCGGTTATTTACTTGGGAGTATCCCCAGTTCCTACCTCTCTATGCGCCTCTTCACTGGCAAGGATATCCGCACTATGGGCACGGGCAATGCCACAGTGACGGCTGTGCTCCTGCATGGCGGGAAACGCCCAGCCCTGCTGGCCTTCCTGGTTGAGATAGCAAAAGCGGGAATTTGTGTCCTCATCGCTCACATCATGGTGGGTGAGCTTTGGGCCAGCTTTGTCATAGTGGTGGCGGCTGTCATTGGTTGCAATTGGCCTATTTGGCTGAGACGCGGGGGTGGGCAGGGGATGACCATTGGAGTATCAGGCCTGGTTCTGATCAATGTTTTGGCAGTGCTCATTATGGCAGCCTGGTATATAGTACCTATGGTAATCACCAGGCGGCATGTGCTGAGCAATCGGCTCTTCCGCATCTCTATGCCCATAGTATTGTGGTTATGGTACGACTCCTGGGAATATGCTCTGGCCGGATGCTTAATCGTGACGCCTTCTCTGGTCAAAGAATTAATAACAGGTGACGATGTAGTTGAGGCCAGAAAGGCGCGTGGCGTTGGCTAAGGCACCTCCGGAGCTTTACAGATGCTTTACCAACAGATAGTCTGTATTGTGCTGGCTGCGATTCTGTTCAATCTTCTGCTGAATCTGAGGGCACTGAGGAAACCCAAGTCAAACATCGAACTGCCTGTGCCCGCACCTCTAATCTCCATACTCATCCCTGCAAGAAACGAACAGGCTAACATCGGAGTCTGTCTGGAATCTCTGCGTCAGCAGGACTATCCCAACTTTGAGATACTTGTGCTGGATGACACTTCGACCGACGGTACAGCCGATATTGTAACTCTAATTGCTGCTGAAGACAGTCGAGTTAGGCTGCTGCGAGGGAAACCTTTACCACCCGGCTGGGCGGGCAAACCCTTTGCTTGTCACCAGCTTGCCCTGGAAGCTAGGGGTTCCTGGTTGCTGTTCACTGATGCCGATACTATGCATGCCCCCTCGATGCTGCGTAGAGTACTGGGGGTTGCCCTTGTCTCACGGGCTGCGCTGATCTCCGGCTTTCCTTATCAGAGGATAACATCGATCTGGCAGAAGACGGCCATGCCTATTCTCTTCTACTTCATGCTCCTTTGCTGGATGCCGTTTTGGTGGCTGCAGCGCTCTCGATGCACTATGCCCTCAGTAGCCATCGGGCAGTTCCTCTTTTTCTCGGCTAATGAGTATCGCAGCATCGGCGGACATGAGGCTGTGAAGTCGCGTATAGTAGAAGATGTCTGGCTGGGGAGAGAGGTGTCGCGGCACCACTACAGACAGTTGACGCTGGACCTGTCGTCGTTGGTCTCTTGTCAGATGTACCGTGAGTTCGGCACTATGTGGGATGGCATCACCAGATGGTTCTATACAGTAGCTTCGTTGTCTGTTGTTTCTCTGGTGGGGATGATAGCCGTGGTGCTGCTCCTGTTTCTGGCACCCTTTGTATGGCTGGTTTACGGTCTGCTGCTTGCGCAACCTGCCTTCGCCTGGGAGGTATTGGTTATGCTGCAGGTGGCTATAGTGTTTCTGGCGCGCTTTTTGGCAGGCCGCCGCTTCTCCCAGCCTAAAACATCCATTATTCTACATCCTATCGGTATAGCCTTCCTGCTGCTGGTTAGCTTCTATGCCGGCTACCAGTACCTTACGGGCGCCGGCGTCAAGTGGAAGGGGCGGGTATATGACCCGGAGTCCCAAATAACCTAGCGGAATTCCATTCTTCATTCGGCGGCTGCTAACTTAATCTGCCCCCAAAGCCCCATATTATCGCCTTTTATAATGGCAACACCTCTCAACCCTTTTAGGCCCTGGGCAAATTCGAGTGCATCAGGTATATCCTCGGCTATTCTGACCCTGTTGCCTATTGCGGTGGCTGCGGCGTCGGCCAGGTATGTAGAGGGCGAGAAGACTATGACCGCATCGGCGTATCCGAAGCTGAGGGAATGGCCCACTGTCCCGGAGGATGTGCAAACGCCCAGAGGGGTTTCCTCGGGAAGTATCAAGAAGGCGATTACCCTGGAGAATTTCGATTCTCCAGCGTAGACTCCTATGAATCTTTCTTTCGAAGTTTTTAGAAAAATATCCCCGCCATTTTCTACGATGACCTCGTCAGAGTAGGGGAGGAGCTCTTTGCCTACTCTCTCAGCGATGGCACCGGCCACCGCTGCCATA
>JBBIRL010000069.1:0-9592 GCA_037441825.1 Dehalococcoidia bacterium
GCTGAACGCCTTCAGACCTGGTCGTCGATATCGTCCATGCCCAGTTCCTTGAGCACGACCTCAAGCAACGTTCCCTGAGTCGGAGCACTGATGACAACCCAGGCTGTATAAGTAAAACCTTTCTTGGAGAGGGACGTAGCCTTGCCACCGGCACGGGAATTCTTATCCAGCAGCAGTACCTTGAGCCCTCGCTTTGCCAGCAGCCCGGCGCAGGAACTGCCCCCGAATCCGGCCCCCACCACAATTACATCATATTCTGGCTTCGCCATAGTAATCCTCCTCTCCTCAGCAGGTTTCAAAATGAGTGAAGAAAAGGGCTTATCCGATTAGAAGTCGCCGGGATGACCAGGCTGCTTGTTGCGCCATTGCTTAGGAGACAGTATGAAGCCGACGATGGAGCGCTTAGCGCAGCACGCCATGACTTTCGCCAGGTCACGAAAGCTCATGGCTGCTCGAATCCTCCACTTGACTGGTTCAACGACGTCCACTTGCATTATCAGATAATCTCCCTGACGCTGCAAATCAACAATTTTGCCTGTGAGCTGGGTCTTGCCTAACCCTGTTGACCTAAATAACATATTGACCCCCCTTTGGCTTGTTATATTGACACCTTTACTAAGGCCCCATTAGCTATCTTAGAGAATGTAACCCTTTTGGCGTGATTTTGTGACTATCTCAGGCTCTTTCCACCATTTCTGTATTCCGCATTCCTCGGCAACTGTATTAGCGCAGTTGTAACCGGGCCCCCAGATTACGCACCCCCCGGGCCAGACCCCTGCCCCACCCACAAACAGGTTCTTTACCGGTGTAACATTGTGTGAGCACTCCTGGTTGGGCCTCAGGTACCCCATCTGCAAAGGATGGTATTGCCCCTGCTTATATGACCCTCTAACCATATTGGCGAACTTGTTTTGAATGTCGGCCGGAGTGGTTATGTTCCACCACAGAACCTTATCTTTAGTCATATTAGGTGCGTATTTTTGCAGGGTGGTTAACTGGTATTCGGCCATCTGCTGCCTGAACTTGTATTTCAACCATTTCTCCGAGCCGCCGTCTTTCAGGGCAAAAGGCGCCATCTGGGAAAGCAAGCCGGAAGCTCTTCCCGCAGGAGCCTGGTAGGGATCGTGAACGCTGGGGAAGCTGGCAATGTAACCGGCTGTCTTAGGCAGCTCGCCTTTCTCCATCAAATCCCATTCATGTCTCAGCTCATCGGAGCTGTTGTATCCCAAAACATACATGAAGGCCTTGTTGATATCCGGATTATGCTCGGCTGCCTTGAATACGGGTGGCTCCGCTAGAGCCAGGTGCAGGTCGCAGAGGCTCCATTTCTCCCATTGCCAGCTTTTGACCATTTCCACGAAGTCCTTCTGCAGCTTGTCCTCGCCAACGTACTTGAGGAAAGTCTGGTGTATATCTATGGTGCTGACCACCGCTTTATTGGCCATGAACTTGGTGCCATCTTCCAGCTCCACTCCCTTGGCGGTCCCGTTCTCCACAATGATTCGCTTGATCTGGGCATTTTGCCTGATCTGTCCCTTTTGCTCGAAGATTATTTTGAGCAGAGCGTTGGAAACCCTGTGAGACCCACCCGCTGTCAAGCGGTAATTGGACATTCGATTGAAATATAAGGGAATGAGGTATCCTACGCCTGACTGGCTGTAGTCCAGACCCCAGTGGCATACTGCGTAGAGCATCAGGGTCCGCACATGGTCGTTCTCGAACCTTTCCTTGATTACCTCATCGGGTGTCTTTTCTGCGAACTCTGTTAGCTTGCCGCCAAGCTCAGACGCTGCTGCCCGTGCAGCCATGAGGGGGGCCGGTTCAGGCTTGACGAATGTCTGGGGCCCGACTATCTCTTTCATGAGCTCGTCGCACTCACGATAGAAATACCGATAGGCATCAGCGTCCTTCTTGGAGAATTTGGCAATTGAGGCGTGGGTCTTCTCCGGGTCCTTGTAAACGCAGATGCATTTGCCGTCGGGTAGAGGCATCGCCCATTGAACCTCCGGGAAGATATGCCTGACGCCATACTGCTCTTCCATCTTGAAGTCCTGATAAATCGGAGCGTAATCCACCATCATGTGGAATATAGCGTGCGTATTGTGGAAGAAATCGGGAAGAGTTATTTGCTCTGTAGCAAGCCCTCCTCCCGCTTCGTACCTCTTCTCCAGCAGCAGGACTTTCTGGCCTGCTTTACTCAGGTAAGCGCCGATCTCCAGCCCGTTAGGGCCTGTGCCTATTACTATTACATCGTATTGCCCCGACATGTTTTCCTCCTTCTCTATTAAAACCTTGACAATCACGGCTGTGGCCGATGGTTTACCCGGTTACATAAGCTCAATATCATGACAATCAGGGGCGACAATCAGCCTGGGCTCGGTCAGTTTCTGGACATCTTCAGGAGTCCATCCCGGTGCCACTTCCTTGAGAACAAGCCCTTTCTTTGTGACCTCGATAACGGCGATATCGGTTACGATTAGGTCAACGCACTTAGGTGCGGTTAAATGATAGTGACACTTCTTTACTATCCGATAATCGCCTTCTTTTGTGGTGTGGTTCATTGCGATGATGAGTTTTTTGGCCCCGAAGGCGAGGTCCATGGCGCCGCCGATGGTGCCAACCTGCCTCTCCGGCACCATGTAGTTGGCCAAATCGCCCTTTTCTGAGACCTGGTAGGCTCCCATCACGCTGATGTCCAGATGGCCTCCCCTGACTATGGCGAATGATTCATCGTGGCTGAAGAAGCACATCCCCGGGGCTCGTTTCACGGTCTGCCCGCCAGCATTGACCAGGTCGAGGTCTCCCTCTCCGGGTAGCGTTATCTCTCCATAACCGAGGACACCGTTCTCGCTGTGAAATATTACCTCTCTGCCCGCAGGGACGAAATTCGCCGCCAATCCGGGGATGCCGATTCCCAGATTGACTACGTTGCCGTCCTTGAACTCTTTGGCGACACGAAGAGCCATTATCTGCCTGTCCAGCCTTTGTTTTTCTGGAACCTCGCTGCTCATCTTCGGGTACCCTTTCCTTTTTGGGCCGTCATAATATCAGCCTCGTGTTTCTGTTTAGATTCCTCAGCCTGAGAGTCAGTAGACTTGCTTTCTTGAACAGAGGCTTTCTTGGGGCGTGCCACTACCCTGTCCACATATACCCCCGGGGTGACTATGACCTCCGGGTCCAGTTCACCTAACTCTACTATCTCGTCTACCTCGGCGATGGTGACCCTGGCTGCTCCGGCCATGGTGGGGTTGAAGGTCCTTGATGTCCCTCTGTAGACGAGGTTGCCCCAGCGGTCACCTCTATAGGCGTGTATCAGTGCGAAGTCAGCCTTGATGGGCAACTCCAGCAAATATTCGCGGCCATCGATGACCTTTTTCTCCTTGCTTTCCTCAATTACTGTCCCAATTCCCACCGGCACATAGAAACCGCCGATTCCTGCCTTGGCTGCCCTGACCCGCTCTGCCAGGGTGCCTTGAGGGACCATCTCGATTTCAACCTTCCCCGCTCTGAGGAGTTTCTCGAAGTTATTTACATACATCGCACTCACTGGTGCAGAGACGATGGCTTTTTTTATGCGCCCGTTCCTTACCAGGATGTCCATATCCTCGGGAAACGGTGCTCCCTGCATCCGCCAGACATCGGCGCCGAAACCGCTGCTGTTGGATACTGTGGTGAGATTCTTTACTCCCTTTCTATCAAGGGCCTCCAGCAAGCAACTGGGCATGCTGACTACTGTACCGAAGCCACCGACCATAATCACAGCCCCATCCCCTATGTCAGCCACAGCTTCATCGAAGCTGGCTACTATCTTATTTATCGGCATTCAGCATCACCTCACTATGGAAGCCTATATTAGTGAATTGCCTCTTTCCTTAACCGGCTGTTCGCCTCTTTATGTGATATTGAAGCACCATGCGGGCCACATTGATTCCCGACTCTGCTGCCTGGTGTGTGCCCATACCTGAGCCGCCTGCATCGGTGCCCACGTAGAAAAGCCCTCTTATGGGTGCTTTCGGTGAAGGCTTGTACTTGCCACATTGTCCCACTATCTGAGCCAGGCCTACGCACTCGCCGCCCTGTCCTGGCAGTACATGGTCTCGTGTTGCGGCTGACACCTCGGCCGGTCCCTCGAACTCTTTGTACATAACGGCATCCATCACTTCGGGAAAGACCTTGTCTATCATCTCGTCCATCTTCTTATACAGTTCCTTTACTACTGCGGTAGCCTCGGGGTCGGGGAGGCAGATGGTACCGGCAATGAAACACTGCTTCCCGGGAGGCGCCATTGTAGGATCGTAATTGGACGGGACGATGCCGAACAGGATGACTTCCTTGGGCACCTGCCCCTGTTTTACTTTGAGGAAGCGTTCTACGTTCCACCAACTGTCATCGGACCACATCATGTACATGGGGAATTTAAGCACTGCTTTGTTGAGGAAGTATTTCACGGCGGTAAAAGCCCAGCCTGGTACCAAGTCCTTGACATAGTTCACATAGCCTCTATCGAAGTGCTTCTCGCCCACCAGCTTGAGCACGGTAGGCTGGATTCCGGCGCTGCTTATGACGATGGGAGCTTTGAACTCACTGTCATTAGTGGCTACGCCGGTGACCTGTCCGTCCTTGATGTTTATCTTCTCTATTCTGGTTCGTGTCTTTATCTCTCCCCCATTGGCTTTGACTGCTTTGGCCAGGGTATCGAGGAGGCGTCCAAAGCCTCCGACATAATAGCCGCCGCCACCGCTGAGGGCGATATGCTGTAAAATTTTGACCTGCTCGGAGGCTGATACCAGGTCGATAGGTTCTGCCAGCGAGGCATTGGAGTGCATAGCGAGATAGCTGTAAAGTCCGTAAGGCGTATCCTGTTGAGTGATATATTCCTGGAAGGTCATGTCATCCAACGTATCTAACTTATCCGGCGGCATCAGGGCGATTTCAGTGAGTATGGCAAGAGCGCGCTCTTGCTCTTGGGCATTAAGTCCGAAGAGGTTGAAGAACTCAGTGGGGTCTTGTACTCCTTCCGTTTGATGAGAAATCGTCGTCTTGTACTTTTTCCACTGCGAACTTCTATAAGCAAGGCATGCTTTTTCCAAATAGATTGGCTTAAGCTCCGCCTCAATCCCCAGCAAGTTAAACGCTGTAGCAAAAGCCGGGCCTCGCATCGGCACCTGGAGTTTTGGTGCCAACTCGTATCTGAACCCGTCTCTTTCAGCGCCTGCTGCCTTGCCGCCGGCAGTATTGTTCTTTTCCAGCAGCAGTGGCTTGAGCCCCCATTTTGCCAGGAGGGCAGCGCAGGTAAGCCCTCCCGGGCCTCCACCTATCACGATAGCATCATACTGTTTTGCCATTCCCCACCTCGGTGTCGTGTTCCTATCACTTGCTTTTACGATACGTATGATTGGGCTTGGCCGAAGATTGTACCTTTTTTCTTATCTTCCGTTGCTGCTCAACCAGGGAGTCAGGCTCCTCTTTTCCTTTCTCCTCCCAGGGCTTGCCCAGACCCAAATCGGTAGCGATGATTTTGTAGCAGTTGTACGATTCGGTTGAGCCTGCGTTGGAGCCCACATGCCAGCAGCCACCTGTGGCATACAGGTTGGGTATCGGAGTTCTGTAGTTGGCCAGTTCCGGCGTAGGTCTATGTTCATTGATCTGGAAGGGCACGCGGTCGATCCCGGCCATAGTGCCGTTGGGTGCCAAGTTTTTCATGCGCAGGTTATCGTAAGGGCTGTTGGTGTCAACCCCGATGATATTATCCCAGGTCATATTGGGGGCGTACTGCTGCCATATGGTCATCAGGTTCTCGGCATAGCGCTTCTTTATCTCCAGCCACTCCTTCTCGGAGTGATGAGCAGCAGGCGGCGCCAGTTGCTCGTTCTGGACGACATGCTTGCCCGGGGGTGCATACGAGGAGTCAACCAGACTGTGGCAGCCGACGGTAGGCGCGTAGTCCTCCAGCGGCGGCCACTGTAGCAGTCTCTCATTGAGACACTCTCTCGCTATATGTATGGGATCGGGGTCCGGCTGCAACCCGAGCCACTGACACTCATGTATGTCGGGATTAAACGCCTCGGCTTTGTACTTCGGGGCTTCATGAACAGCGAATGTGTACCACATAAGGCAGCCGAAGGATGTCTGCAGGAGTTCCACTCTCCTTGCCAGCTTTGGCGGGATGTACTCCCTCCCAATAATGTTAAAGCATAACTGCGCAGGGGAGAGGCCACATACGGCAACCAGCTTATTTGCCTTTACTTGACTTCCGTCTTTTAGCTTGATTCCGGTGGCTGTGCCATTCTCTATAATAGCCTTCTCTACTTCGGCATGGGTGAAAAACTTGCAACCCATCTGCACCAGGAGCTGATGGGCGGCATGAGCTATCTGGTGGGTCCCGCCCCTGGCGAACCCTATCGTCGGCAGAGTAGCCGCCATGCCCATGGTCATTACGCCCTGGCCGGGATCATTGACATCGATAACCGAGGAAACACCAAACCTCAGAATACAAGACTGAAGTTCGGGGCTATCGAACCATTCCTTCACAGTGCGCATCATGCTCCCCGCCAGCATCGTTCCGTCGGGTAGCAGGTCCGCTTCCATTACCAGTGGGGCGATGGCGATCTGCCTCTCCATAAACTCGGGAGCGGTCATCCACTCGGGTGGGTTGAATGTCCCGTCTATCATCACCCTCTGGTATTCATCGCTAGTGGCGATTTTCCAGAGCTTGAGCCATGTGTCAGCGTCCTTCTGTGAGAAGCGTGCGATCTCTTTTGCCGAGCGTTCCTGTGTGGGGTCATGCTTTTCGCTATAGATAGATATGGCAGTCTCGTTATTTCTGAAGACAAAGCCGTCAGAACACAAATGCTGGTCCCATTGAGCCCCGTAGTCCCAGAAGTCGGGGAAATCGCGCCAGACAGGCGCGTAGTAGAAAGGCAGTATTATGTTGGCATGGTCGTTGCCGCGGAAACCCGGCGCCGAGAGCTCTTCCGTGCACAGGCAGCCGCCTATCTCATGCCTTCTTTCGAATATACCGACGCTCATGCCGCCATACTTCATTAGGTACAGGGCCAGGAGCAGTCCTTTGTTTCCGCCTCCCACTATCACGGCATCGAATGTTGCATCAGCCATCGTGACCCCCTTCAAGAAAAGTTATTAATCTTGTAAAGACAGCACTAGAACTTGATTACACTGCGTATGATTTCACCCTTCGTCAGTGCTTCGAAGGCTTCGTTTATTTCATCCAAACTGTAGGTTTTGGTGATCAGCTTATCTATAGGTAGTTTGCCATTCATGTACAGGTCGATGTATCGCGGTACATCAATCTGTGCCTTTATATCACCCTGGACGGTTCCTGTTACGGTCTTCCCTAAGAGAAATTCAAATGGAGCGATACTGAGCATAGTGCCCAGGGGAGCCATGCCTACGACGATGAACTTACCCCCGAAGCGGATCGAGGCGAATGCCTGAGTCATAACATTCACATTTCCGATGCATTCCAGGGCATAATCCGCTCCGGCTCCGGTCAGTTCCATAACCTTCATAATGGGGTCTTCCTTCTTTGCGTTGATGACATGGTCTGCCCCGAGCTTTTTGGCCATGTTCAATTTTCGACTCAATGTATCAACGGCGATGATCTTGCCTGCCCCGGCTAGCTTGGCACCCATAACGGCGCTCAGCCCTACGCCACCGCAGCCGAAGATAGCGATGCTTTCCCCCGGCTTTATGGCCGCTGTGTTGATGGCAGCGCCAATGCCAGTGCTAGTACCGCATCCCAGGAGGCATACCACATCTAGCGGGGCATCCTCTCGAACCTTCACGCAGGAACGTTCATGTACTACAGCGTACTCGGCGTAACTGGCAAGACCAAAGAGGTGGTTCAGTTGCTGCTCTCCTTTGTGTAAACGTGTAGCTCCTCCGGGCAGGGTTGCCATTGACATGATTGGCAGGTTCTCTAAACACTGGGTTGGTTTGCCCTCTACACAAAACCGGCATTTACCGCATGAAAAAGAGACCATCATCACTACATGGTCGCCTGGTTGTAACGTTGTTACCCCCGGCCCTACCTTCTCTACAATACCAGCGCCTTCATGCCCCGGAACAACAGGCATAGGGGCGGGCATCTCGCCTTTCATAAAGTGCAGGTCGCTGTGACATACTCCTGTGGCTACAAGCTTCACCAGCACTTCATTGGCTTGCGGCTCATCCAGGGTAACCCTCTCTACTTTTAACGGCGCGTTGGGCTCGTATAGTATAGCTGCCTTCATTCTTTCATCCTCCTTCACTAATCATGTTCAACCGAACATGCTTTTACCAGTCCCCTGGGTGTTGGCTGGAGTGTGCAGGACGTTTTCCTTTACCAGTTGCTGTATTTCCTCGTCGGGCATCTTCAGCAGCTCCCGGCATATCTCTTCGGTATGCTGTCCCAGCAAAGGGGCTGGGGTGCTCGTCATAGGCGATGCGCCGGACATCCTGAAGGGCACATTTGGGTAAAGCCTTGCTCCAGCCACCGGATGCTCTAGCTCCACGATTGACCCCAGCCATCTGAGCTGTGGGTCTGCGAGAGTGTCTGGAGCACGCTGTACCACTCCGGCAGCAACACCGGCAGCCTGCAACGTTTCCATAACCACGTAGGCATCGAGCGTGGATGTCCATTCTCTAATGTGTTCATCCAACTCATCTACGTTCTTTAAGCGGTTCTGGAGATTGGCAAATTTGGAGTCTTTCGCCCAATCAGGATTTCCGATGGCATTGCAAAAACTATGCCACTCCTCATCTGTGAACACTGCTATGGCGCACCACTCATCAGCGCCCTTGCAGGGATAGCAGCCATGTGGAGCAGCGTAGGAGCTTCGGTTACCCATCGGCTTGCCGATTCTCTTGTTGTAGGTATAGTCCAGATAGTGCTCGCCGATGAGGCTTACTGCCACCTCTGTCTGAGCCATATCTATGTATTGACCTTTGCCTGTTCTACGCCTGTAGTCGAGCGCAGCCAGAGCTGCTATCACCACATGCTTGCTTGCCATATGGTCAGGCAGGGGCGAATTGGAACCGACCGGATAAGGGTCATCGGGCTGAGCCCACATGGAGAGCATCCCGGAGGCGGAGGATAACATGGGGCCGTATGCTTGAAAGTCGCTGTAAGGGCCCCCGCCGCCGAACCCCTGGCTGCTGACGTATATGATTTTGGGGTTAAGTTTACGTACACTTTCGTAATCAAATCCCAGGCTTTTCATAACTCCGCCGCGGAAGTTCTCCAGAAGGAGATCGGTCAACTTGATGAGCTTGCCGACTAGCTTTTTGCCTTTCTCCGTTTTGAGGTTCACGCCGAAGCTGCGCTTGCTGCGATTCGCTTCATTGAACCCGGCGATGTTATTGATATCCGGGCCGATCGTCCTCATGAAGTCGAGATTATCTTTGGACTCTACCTTGATGACATAAGCTCCCAATTCCCCGAAAATTTTGCCAGCGTCAGGCACTACGCCGCCAGTGCCGAAACTGAGTACCTTGACTTTCTCGAGAGGTAACACTTAACTCTCCTCGCTACAATATGCCAGCCCCTCTGAGCGCCACCAGGTCCTCTTTGGAGAAGCCGAGTTCGCTGCAA
>JBBIRL010000070.1:0-9488 GCA_037441825.1 Dehalococcoidia bacterium
TATGGATATGCTAGCTGACCTCAATCCAGCCCAAAAGGAAGCTGTCGAGGCTATCGAGGGCCCGGTGCTCATCGTAGCAGGCCCGGGGTCGGGCAAGACCAGGGTCATCGCCCACCGGGTAGCTTACCTGATAACTGTCTGCGGCATCAGCCCTTATCGCATCCTCGCGGTTACCTTCACCAACAAAGCTGCCCGCGAGATGAAGGAGAGGGTCTACCACCTTCTGGGACGCACTGTGGAGGGGCTGACCCTGGGCACCTTTCATGCCACCTGTGCCCGCATCCTGCGCATGGAAGCACAGCATATCGGTATCAGTAAGGACTTTCTTATCTATGACGAGGGAGACCAGGTCAGCCTCTTAAAACAAAGCATCGAACAGGTGGGGCTCGACCCCAAGCAGTATCCTCCGCGCGCAATAGGTACGGCTATCTCCGCTGCTAAGGCCAGGCTGCTCGCTCCCCAGGAGTACCGCAGCCAGGTGGGCAGCTACTATGAGGAGGTAGTGGCGCGGGTCTATGAGCGTTATCAGGAACTGCTTACCGGGAACAGCGCCCTCGATTTCGATGACCTTATCATGAGAACAGTGCACCTCTTCCGCAGCCAGCCCGAGGTGCTGGCTAAATACCAGTCTCGCTACTTACACGTAATGATAGACGAGTTCCAGGACACGAATCTGGCCCAGTACATCCTGTCCCGGCAGTTGGCGGGGAAATACAAGAACATCTGCGTCGTCGGCGACCCCGACCAGTCTATCTATTCCTGGAGGCAGGCCAATCTGCGTCACATCCTGGACTTCGAGAAAGATTACCCCGGGGTAAAGATTGTATTCCTGGAGCAGAACTACCGCTCTACTCAGACCATCCTCAAGGCTGCCGAGCACGTAATCGCCGCCAACCAGCAGCGGAAGCAGAAGAGGCTGTGGACGGAGAACAAGGTGGGTGTACCCATCACTGTTGTCCAGACCTACAACGAGCAGGAAGAGGCCCACTTTGTGGTCAACGAGGTGGAGAAGCTGGTGGCGAGCGGCCACTGGAAGGCCGGCGATTGCGCTATCATGTACCGCACCAATGCCCAGTCGCGGGCGCTGGAGGAGGAGTTCGTCCGCTATGGCTTCCCCTACAGGCTGGTGGGCGGCACGCGGTTCTATGAGCGGCGCGAGGTCAAAGACATAGTGGCCTACCTCAGGCTGATACATAACCCTCATGATACCGTTAGCCTCACTCGGATAATCAACGTACCCGGACGGGGCATCGGGCAGCGCACCATCGCCGAGTTCACCACCTGGGCAAACGAGAAGGGGCTGTCTTACTATGATGCTCTCAAACTCATCGCACAGGGCGAAGAGTCTACACCCTTTGCCTCCCGAAGCAGTCAGGCGCTGGGCAATTTCGTGAATATACTCGATGAACTTATCGCCAGGAGCGGGGAACTGAGCCTGGCTGACCTCCTCGACCTGGTGCTGGAGAGGACAGGATATAAGAAATACACCCTGGAAGGTGC
This sequence comes from Dehalococcoidia bacterium, assembly GCA_037441825.1. Taxonomy (GTDB): domain Bacteria; phylum Chloroflexota; class Dehalococcoidia; order SZUA-161; family SZUA-161; genus JACWAE01. Next base: position 1,501 of record JBBIRL010000070.1, read on the forward strand.
AGATGGGGAGGAGAGGTGGGATAATATCCTGGAGCTGCGCACTGTGGCTGCCGGGTACCGCGACCTCGAGCCCAGGGAGAGCCTGTCTGCTTTTCTGGAAGAGGTTGCTTTGGTCTCCGATATAGACGAGCTTAACGAGAAGGTGGATGCAGTGACTCTAATCACCCTGCATCAGGCTAAGGGGCTGGAGTTCCCTGTGGTGTTTATCGTAGGAATGGAAGAGGGTGTTTTACCTCATTTCAAGTCGCTGCCCGACCCGGAGCAAATGGAGGAGGAGCGCCGCCTCTGCTATGTGGGTATAACCAGGGCTAAGGACAAGGTATACCTTGTCTATACCCTGCGCCGCAGCCTCATGGGGAGCAGCGCCCATAATCCACCGTCACGTTTCCTCAAAGATATCCCATCGAATCTGTTAACCTCTCCTACCTTACAAGCTACAGAAGCGTCTAAACGCTCTACGGCGCCAGCCGTCAGCCCTTTGCCCTCCAAGCCAGCCCTTAAGGCGGGTGAGCATGTAAGCCACGCTATGTTCGGCGAGGGCATTGTGGTCAATTGTACGGCCTCTGGGGGCGATCAAGAGGTCACCGTAGCGTTCAAGGGAAGCGCGGGCGTGAAGAAGCTCCTGCTCAGCCTGGCGCCGCTGGAGAAGGTATCCTAGCCATTCCAATTATATGTCACCCTGAGCGAAGCGAAGGGTCTTGGGATTCTTCGCTACGCTCCAGAATGACAATGGTGGTGGGGTTCGCTACGTCCACCCACGGCTGCGGTACTGCCGAAGGATTGTCGAACCACGAACGTATTTTTTGTAGGGGCACAAGGCATTGTGCCCCATGTAGGGCGACACAGCTTGTTGCCCCGCGTCTTGAGCTAAGGAGCATAATCATCTACAATACGCAAAACTGCGGGTTAAGCGGATGAAATGGGGTCGAAATATGTCCTCAAAGCGTAAAGAGGTCGGTGCTATCGGAGAGAAGCTGGCAGCAGATTTCCTGAAGAAGCATGGCTACAAAATAATTCAGAGAAATTTCCGCTGCCGCGAAGGCGAGATTGACATAATTGCCCAAAAGGACGAATGTCTCGTATTTGTGGAGGTGCGAACCAAAAAGAATACTGCGTTCGGTACCCCCGAGGAATCGGTTACATTATCCAAGAGGGAGAAGCTTATTTCTCTGGCTGATTCCTATCTCCAAACCCTTCGGAATCAGCCGCCGTTCTGGCGTATCGATGTGGTGGCGGTGGAACTTGGGCCCAACAATAAAGTCTCACGATTGGAACATATTGAGAATGCCGTAAGCTGATCCGCCCTGAGGGAATCCGTGGTGAACATTATGATGTTTACCACGTAATGAAAATACTCTTTTCTGGGTAGCCTGGAGCACCCGCTCCAGGCCCAAGTCGGAGCAGATGCTCCGACCTACCCGCTGACCTACTCGCAGTTAAGCAAGCTCTCTATCTTCAAAGTAATTCAATTCAATCCTGTCCGGCAGGTAAATCTTGGGGGATTTAGGGTGCTAAAAAGGCTTGACCTGCTCGCTGTTTCTATCTATACTGTGTGCCAATAGCGGAAGTTAGGTACTTCTTGCATAAGTGTAGTTACGCTCATTCGCGGAATCGATAGAATGGAGTAGAATCCCGGAAGTTAAGCATGTAGTTAGTTGCTCCGATGCTACTGAGTAAAGCTTCTTAGTAAGGAGGGGCAATGAGTACTGTCTTGGTTCAGGGAAAAGAGCTTTACGGAAAGCTGAAGCGTGAGATTGCGGAAAACGTCCTCAGCCAATCCTTGATGCTCCTTAGCCACTCCTCGGAGAATAACTATCGGCGCTTGAGCGCAACGTTCGGCAGAATCGCCAAGACGGAACATCAAAAGATGATTGCTGCCTGGATCGATAACTGGCTTGCAGAGGGCAATCCGGGGGGGGCCTTTTCTCACCAGGGTACTGAAAGGGCTGAACCCCAAAGTGCGCAAGAATTATCTGGCAAATATGGTAGTCAGCCTGTTCTTCCGCGATCAGCAAATATACGACAGAATCAGGAAGCAGTACGGCTTCAATCCTCCTTCTGTGATGCTGATTTCCCCTACCATGAGATGCAATTACAAGTGCGGGGGCTGCTATGCGGCCAACTATACCAGGGACGATGACCTGCCGCCTGAGCTATTCAATCGGGTAGTTACCGAGGCTGAGCAAATCGGCATCAAGTTCATGCCCATACTCGGGGGCGAGCCCTTCGTTTACAAACCCTTGCTTGATATATTCAGGAAACATCCCAAGGCTTGCTTCCAGCCTTATACCAACGGCTCAGTGATTGACAAGGAGATGGCTGCCAGGCTGGTAAATATGGGTAATGTGGCGCCTATGATAAGCCTGGAGGGCTTTGAGAAGCATACAGACGCTCGCAGAGGCAAGGGCGCCTTCGAGAGGGCAATGAAAGCTATGGATAATCTCAGGGAAGCCGGTTGTCTCTTCGGCTTCAGCGTCATGGTGGACCGTGAGAACATTGATACTGTTACCAGCGACGAGTTCATGGACATGTTGATTGACAGGGGTGCTATGTATGGCTGGTACTTCCTTTACATACCGGTCGGACGCGGCCCTGACCCTTCTCTGATGCCGACACCGGAGCAAAGAAACAAATTACGCCTGGCGGTAAATCGTTTTCGCAACACAAAACCCATACTCATGATAGATTTCTGGAGCGATGGCCCACTCACGGCCGGCTGCATAAACGGAGGACGCATCTACTTCCATATCAACCATAACGGTGACGTGGAGCCCTGTATCTTCGTGCATTTTGCCACCCACAATATTAAAAATTGTTCTCTAGCAGAGGCGTTGAATTCGCCTTTCTTCAGAGGGTTGAGGGAGATGCAGCCCTTCAGTTATAACACCCTGCTTCCCTGCCCCATCATTGACCACCCCAAAATAATGCGCACTGCTATTCAAAGGTGGGGCGCTTATCCAACTCACGAAGGGGCTGAGGATACTTTTACCGATCCGGAACTTAGTGAACGTTTGAATAAATATAGCAGTGAAGTTGAAGAGCTATTTACGCCTATCTGGGAGAAAGAGTATGGCTGGGCTGAAGGGTGGATGGGAGTAATGGACCATCCTCCGGAGAAGATTCAGGCGAGAAAGAGAGCATATTACGCTAGAAAAGAGAAAGAGAAAGTAGAGGGCACACAGCCCAAATGACCTTGGCGATGGCTCAAGGTGACGAAGGGGAAAGATGGACGGTTACCTCGGCGTTGATATCGGCTCGGTGACTGCCAGGTGCGTTGTTATCGCCGGGGCGGGTGAGCTCATCGCCTATAACTACCTCAGTACTCAGGGCAAGCCAGTCGCTGTAGTCCGGCGAGGGTTCGGGGAAACTCAGGGACAACTTCCCACTGATGTGATGGTCCGTGGTGTATGCGCCACAGGCAACGCCTGCTATCTAGCGGACTCTATTGTGGGCGCTGATGTGGTCGGGAACGGGATCACCGCTCAGGCTATGGCTGCCCTTTATTATGTCCCAGCGGCTTAACACTAGAATCGGGGACTTCGGGGAGCAGGCGCTTCAAAGCAGAACCTCGGTGCATATCGCAGGATGGTGCACTGTATTTGCAAAGTCTGAAATGATATATAAGCAGCAGATGATATATGAAATAAAGGACATAGTATGTGAGTTGTGCTGAACCTTGGCTTGCAATTACCTGAACAATGTGGGTTTGTGAGTGAGCACTGCGACCTGGGGGAAAGGATAAGCATTGGCTAAGAAGAAAGAGATTAAAAAACCAAATGGCAAAAAGACAAGAATAGCTTTGGATGCTATGGGTGGGGACCATGCCCCGGAAGAGATAGTGAAAGGCGGGATTGCAGCAGCACAGGATACTGAAATAGAAGTGGTGCTGGTGGGCCCGGAAGGCACGCTGCAAGAGGAATTGGTCAAATGTGGCTATGCTGGTGCTGGGATAAGCATTGTGGACGCCAGCGAGGTAATAGAGATGGGAGACTCTCCGGTGTGGGCGATTAAGAACAAGAGGGACTCGTCTATTGTGGTAGGGATTGACCTGCTTAAGAGCGAGGAGGTGTCAGCATTTGTCTCCGCCGGTAATACCGGTGCGGTGGTGACCGCAGCCACGCTGACCCTGGGCAAGAAGAAAGGTGTCAGTCGGCCTGCCCTAGGCGCTGTCTTCCCCTTCCCCGCGGGGCCAATTCTCTGCCTTGACATCGGGGCCAACGCCGAGTGCAAACCTGAGATGCTGGTCCAGTTTGCCCATATGGGCAGCATCTATATGGAGAAAATCTTCCAAATAGAGCGTCCCAGGATTGCGCTCCTTTCAAATGGCGAAGAGGAGTCAAAGGGCAGCCCGTTGGTGCAAAAGGTGCATAAGTTGCTGAAAAAAGCCAAGCTCAATTTTATTGGCAATGCGGAAGGTAGAGACCTCTCGAGAGGAATAGCCGATGTGCTGGTGACTGATGGCTTTACCGGCAACGTGCTGCTGAAGATGGGTGAGGGCCTCGGCGAGATGCTTCTCAATTCTCTGTGGGAGGCTGTGGACGGTAACCCGAAACTCAATGAGGCTGCTAATGTTCTAGGGCCTGTCTTGCACAGTGTTATCGGCACACTGGACTATACCGAGTATGGTGGTGCTGTGCTCTTAGGAGTAGACGGTATAGTTGTTGTCGCTCACGGGCGCAGCAATGCCAAAGCGATAGAGAATGCTGTGCTGAAGGCAAAACGGGTTGTGGAGTTCGGGGCAGTGGAGGCTATAAGGGGCTAGACTGTAGATAAACAGCCTGTTTTAGCAATCCTATTAGTTAAAATTGTTCGGGAGGTATTCATGACAGAGCCGCTCAAAGTAGACGACCAAAGCTTCAAGGGAGTTGTAGTTGAGGCTAAGGTGCCCTTTTTGGTGGATTTTTGGGCTCCCTGGTGTGCGCCCTGCCGTGCCATTGCTCCTACTGTAGAGGAACTGGCTGGGGAGTACGCGGGGCGGGTGGGTTTCGGTAAGGTGAACGTGGACGAGAACCCCAAGGTGGCAACGGAGTACGGGGTTCGCAGCATACCAACCCTCTTGCTCTTTAAAGATGGGAAACCGGTGAAGCAAATAGTAGGACTCAGGCCCAAGGCGGAGCTGAAAAAACATTTGGACGATGTTCTGACTAACAAAGGCTGAACACGAAGTTTTAACCCTAAGAGGGCTGCTGAGGTTATACGACAACCGAGACTTGAAAAGGGTTTCTGGTTCCTCTACCCATCTTTAACGGTAGCAGGGGTAAAACTCGCTCTCCGCTGCGGCCAGCTATGACACAATCAAGCTATTAGAGTAGATGGCGTAATAATGTTTTCGAATCCATGGAAGAGGAAGGATAAGAGGTGAACAGGACTTACCAGTTGATTATCATAGGTGGTGGCCCTGCCGGGCTCAGCGCTGGCCTGTATGCCTCCAGGTCAAAGTTGGACACCTTGCTTGTTGAAAAAGCAGGGCTGGGGGGCCAGATATTGAACGCCGAGATGGTGGAGAACTATCCGGGGTTTCCCCAGGGGATCTCAGGCTCCGAGCTTGGTACACTGATAGCTCAGCAAGCAACAAAATACGGCTTGCTGACTGCTTTCGCTGAGGTGCAGGGGATTGAGATTCAGGGGGACGAAAAAATAGTGAGCACAAGCGAAGGCCAATATCGCGCTAAAGCTGTGATCATCGCCGCAGGCTCCGAGCATAGCAAGTTGGGTGTGCCTGGAGAGGGAGGGTTCACCGGCAGAGGAGTATCCTACTGTGCTATGTGCGATGGGGCATTTTTCAGGGATCAGGTAGTTGCGGTGGTGGGTGGAGGTAATGTCGCTCTGAACGATGCCCTTTTTTTGACCAGGTTTGCCACAAAAGTGATCGTTATTCATCGCCGTGACCAGCTTCGGGCGACCAAGATACTTCAGGATAGAGCATTTGCCAACTCCAAGATAGAGTTTCTCTGGGATACGGTGGTCGAATCTATCACAGGGGATAAGCTGGTCAGGGAAATCAGGTTGCGAAACGTGAAAACCGGAGATGGTTCGAGCCTGGTGGTTTCCGGTGTTTTTGTAGCTGTGGGGCTGCATCCGAACACAGAGTACCTGAAAGGGCTGCTTACGCTGGATGAGGGTGGCTTCATTTCGGTTAACGCGCAGATGGAAACAGGGGTGCCAGGGGTCTACGCTGCCGGCGATATTCGAGCAGGGTCGATACGGCAGGTAGTCTCCGCCGCGGGAGATGGCGCCACCGCTGCAATCGCTGCTGAGCGATTTCTCTCTTCGGCCTGATGCAGGCGCTGGATTTAGTCCTCGCAAGATGTAAAGATGGCTGTTTCTCAACGTTTTTTGATTATTGCGGCTCTGTTCATAACCTGTCTGATTACAGCGAATATCATCGCTGTTAAGCTGATAACGCTGGGCATTGAGCCCATAAGGCATGGCGGGTTTCAGTTTCCGGGGCCGCTGCCTGCCGCTATAGTTATTTTCCCTATAAGCTATATCTTCGGAGATATACTCACCGAGGTCTACGGGTACCGCCAGGCGCGCAAGGTAATCTGGCTGGGCTTCTTGTGCAACCTTATCGCAGTGTTTGCCTTCTGGGTAGCGGGACGGATACCTGCGCTTGATTCCGGCGTCCAAAATGCCTATGAACGCATCCTGGGTTATACTCCGCGGCTTCTGGTGGCTTCGTTTTCAGCGTACCTGCTGGGTGAGTTCGCCAACTCCTTTGTGCTGGCCAAGATGAAGATTATGACCAAGGGGCGTTTCTTGTGGACCAGGACCATCGGTTCCACCATCGTCGGTGAGGGATTGGATGCTACGGTGTTCATCATTATCGCCTTCGGGGGCACGCTGTCATGGCCTTTAATTTTGGGCATAGTTCTCACGCATTGGCTGGTGAAGACCGGCTACGAGGTGGTGGCTACGCCGTTCACCTACATGGTGGTCAACTACTTGAAGAAGAAAGAGGGCGTCGATACCTACGACCGCGATACCGATTTCAATCCGTTTCTGGTAACCCGGTGAGTTTTATGATAATTTTTACCGTTCGCCCTGAGCCTGTCGAAGGGTGAATGGTTATATCAGTCCCGTTCATGGTTCGACAAGCTCACCACGAACGGTGATAGCTATGGGAGGTTGATGACATATGGAGATAAGGATTTTAGGGGCACACAATGTGGAATCGGTGAATACCAGGCTGACCTCCTTACTCGTGGACGGTGTCTTAGCTTTGGATGCCGGTGCGCTCACCTCCAGTCTGACTTTTCCTGAGCAGGAAAAGGTAAGCTCAATCCTTCTCACCCACTGCCACTATGACCACATCAGGGATGTAGCTGCTATAGCTCTAAACAGCACTTACGTTCGTAGGGCTATCAAAGTCTATGCGCAGGCCAGCACGCTGGAAGCGCTATTGAATCATGTACTGAATAACGTCATCTATCCCAATTTTACGGAGAGGCCCAGCGAAAGGCCGCCGCTCAAATTCCAGCCTCTGGAGCTATACAAAGCCACAGATGTGGATGGCTATCAAGTTATGGCGCTTCCGGAAAAGCACGCTGTCCCTGCGGTGGGCTACCAGGTCACCTCTAAAGAGGGAAAGAGCTTCTTCTTTAGCGGGGATACCGGGCCGGGCTTATCCTCGTGCTGGGAGCATATCTCGCCGCAGTTGCTCATCATAGATTTGACCATGCCCAACGGGCTGGAGGAGCATGCCATCCCTGCCGGACACCTTACCCCGAAGCTGCTGGGAGAGGAGTTGGCCCAGTTCAAGAAGGTCAAAGGTTATCTGCCGCCGGTGGTGGTCATCCATCTAGCCACGCTGTTCGAAAACCAGATCAGGGAGGAGACAGCTCAGTTGGGCAAGGAGCTGGGCACCAAAATCATGGTGGGGCATGAGGGGATGAAGCTGAAGGTATGAGAAGCTAAAATGTCATTCCCGCGGAGAGACTGTGTCACAAAAACTTTTTGGGAACCATAAAGGTCTCTCTGCCTTACAT
>JBBIRL010000071.1:0-9394 GCA_037441825.1 Dehalococcoidia bacterium
GGTTCATGGTGACGATTGCTATGTGCTCTTTCTTCTCAAAAAGTACTGCTGGCATGTTTATCTCCTTTGTTTAGATTTACTGGATGATTTTGACTTGGACGCCGGTTTGAACTTGGGCAGATACCAGTCCTGTTCCTCGACTTTCTCGAAAACAAGCTCCAGGGGCATATCTATGAATATATCCTCGTTTTTACAGCCCACTATGTTGCTGTGTAGGCGAGGTCCTTCCTCCAACTCCACAATGGCGACATTGTAGGGCGGATCCCAGGCCGGATAAAAGGGCTGATGGGTAATCTGCCAGGAGTAAACCCTGGCTTTGCCACTGGCCTTGGCCCACTGATAATTCATGCTCATGCACCTGGGGCAGAGAATGCTCGGTGGGAAACGATAATGTCCGCAGTCGTCGCATTTCTGAATCAAAAGCTCTTGCCTCTGACAGCCATCCCAGAAGGGTTTCGAGTCCTCGGTTGGCGAAGGAAGCGGTCTGGGGATTTTGAATTCTTGTGCCATAATCACCTCCTTAAGATCAGGGAAGAGAAACTGAAGGTCGGCGGATACTCGTTGACCACGCCCCCAAAACCGGTGACGAAGGCAAGCTCTGCATTCTTCACCTGCCTCTCACTACATTCTCCCCTGAGCTGGCGTACTGCTTCCACGATGTGACCCATGCCCATAGTGTGGCCTTCTGAGAGCAGCCCGCCGGCAGTGTTGCAGGGAAGCACTCCGCCCAGCTCCACCCTGCCGTCCTGAACGAAAGGACCACTTTCTCCCGGCTTACAGAAGCCGCCGGCCTCCAGTTGTGTAAGAAACACAATGGTGAAGGCGTCGTAAAGCTGGCAGACATCTATGTCCCTGCGGGTGACCCCTGCCATCTTGAAGGCTATATCGCTGGCCCTGGTCCAAACAGCCCAATCAGACACTTTAGGTTTGCGCCAGGGGCGTAACAGCGGAGCTCCGTGCGCCTGCCCAAAGCCGCTGATGTATATAGGGCGGCGCTTGAGGCTTTTTGCCCTCGCTGCCGAAGTCACCACCACCGCACCGCCGCCATCGGTCCAGGGGCAACAGTCGAGCAGGCGCAAGGGCTCTGCTACCCAGCGTGAATTCTGATGGTCCTCAAGCGTGATAGGTTTGCCATGCATCTGGGCGTTCGGGTTCAGGCAGGCATGCTTCCTGCAGGCAACGGCCACCGCTCCTAGTTGTTTACTGGTGGTTCCGAAATCGTGCATGTGCCTGCGGGTCACCTGGGCTAGAAATGGCACCGCTGAAATTTCACCCTGGGGCAGGGTAAACTCAAAGTTGGGGGGTAAGCTGGGCGGGACATCTATGGGATTATTCTGCCATCCGTAGCAGCAGACCACCGTGTGGCACATCCCGGCGCTGACGGCCATGGCAGCCATCTGCACTGTGACAATTGGGGTAGAGCCGCCGCAGTCCACGGTGGCATTGAAGTTAGATGAGATACCTAAGAGGTCAGCCACTCTTCCCGAGAAGCCGTGTCGTTCTCCCTGCTGTGAGGGGTGCACAAACAGGAGCCCATCTACGTCATCTTTGGTGAGGCCAGCGTCCTCGATAGCCCTCTTGCACGCTTCGAGGGCAAAGCCCATGGTGCTCCTGTCGGAAATTTTCTTGCCGAGCTTGGTCATGCCGACTCCAACGATGGCACACTTATCTCTCAAGCTCAACGTATCACCTCCTGTCACGATCGGAGAAGAATTTATAATTTAGAGGATGTTTAGCAGCTCTTAAATCTATTTAGACGTTTTCTTTTTGGGCGCTTTCTTTATAGAGAAGAGCCGGGCAGCATTCTCGCCTAATATAGCGTTGACTTCTTCCTCGGTGAAGGTTATCCCCTCGGGGGCATTCTGCGGCAGACCTTTGATCAAGTCCGCGTATTCTTTAGTTGACATAAGGGCTGCTACGAAGGGGTTATCGGTGCCAAACAAAACCCGATCTTTACCCAGGCGGTCCAGGGCACTTCTCAAGACTGTGCAGAACTTGCGGAAGCTAAACTTTGCTACGTCCTGCCAGGCAGAGATGTCGGTCATTATGTTGTATTTCAAACCGGCAAGATAGAAAAGCTGCTCATGCCAGCCGAAAGCCATATGGCCGGCAGTTATGGTCAGATTGGGGAAATCCTGTATCACATCATCGAGGTGGATGGGGTCACCGTACTTGCCGCGAAGTGGCGATGCACCGAGTTGTCCTGTATGGCATGTTAGGGGGAGTCCTAATTTGGCAACCTTCTCCAGCACATGATACGTCCTGGGTTCGTTGACAAAGAACCCTGTCTGAGGATAAAGGTTCAGCCCTTTGAGTCCCCACTCTTTGATAGCGCGTTCCACTATTTTCACTGCGTCAGGACGTCGGGGGTCAACAGTGGCCAGAGCGATTATTTTATCAGGGTGCTTGTCTTGAAGTTTGGCATACGCCTTGAGTTGCTTTTCCAGAGATGACCTGGGTTCGCCATACATAATCCAGTAATCCATGGGCAATATAACAGTCTTGTCGATGCTATTGGTGACCATATCGTTTATCAGTGCTTCTCCCTCGGGGTCCCACATCGTGGGAATCAGGGTTTCCCTTATCGTATCCAGGGGCATCTCCATCCCCAATGCCTTCATCCCATTGAGATACATGCCTGATACGGTTTGCCACCATCCCTCCGGATACCATTCTTCAGCCACCAGGTGATAATGGGCATCAATGAGCATTTCCTCCTCCTTTCTCCAGTCGCATCCTCGGTTCTATTTAAACAGACTCTACCTGGGGAGACCGAGCCCGGCAATGGCTATGATTATTCGCTGAATCTCGTTGGCGCCACCGCCGACGGCTTGCATGGGTGAGAATCTATATTCCCACTCCAAGTATCCATCGTAAGGAGCCTGGGGAGTGCCTCGCTGCAATTGACCGTATAAGCCGAGGACCTGCATACCCAGATTACCCAGGCGTTTCTCGAGTTCGCTGGTGAAGACCTTGGAGATAGATGCCTCAGAGAATGGGACTATGCCCTGCTCGAGAAGCCAAGCCAGCCGATAACCCAATAGACGTCCGACATGTAGTTCTATTGCCATTTCAGTCAGCTTTTGCTGCATGATGGGGTCTTTGCTTAGCAGTTTACCGTCTCGTTTCGTTGATTTGGCGTATTCTACTATCTCGTCGAATATGCGCTGGTAGCCTGCTATGGTGGCTGCCATGAAGACCCTTTCATGGTCGAGAGCCTGGGTAATATAGTACCAGCCCTGGTTTAGCTGGCCTACCACACAGCTCTTGTGGACTTTTGCGTCATCAAAAAATACTTCGTACAGCGTATGGTCGAACATGGTATCCAGCTTACGTGTCGTGATACCCGGAGTCTTCATGTCGACAATGAAGATGCTTATTCCTCTGTGTTTCTTAGGTGCATTGGGATCGGTTCTAACTCCGATCCAGCCGTAGTGAGCGTCCCCGGCGAAGCTGATGAAAGTCTTCTGCCCGTTGATTCTAAAATAGTCTCCGTCTGCCACGGCGTTGGTCTGCAACGATGCCAGGTCGGAACCCGCTTGAGGCTCGGTATAGGCCAGGCAAAACACGACCTCTCCGCTCAGAATCATGGGCAGGAACTTTTTCTTATGCTCCTCGCTCCCCACATTCATTAAAGTGGGGCCTACCATATTCTGTGCCAGGATGTGAGCGGCTGCAGGTGCCCTACCGTACAGCATCTCTTCGCCGAAGATGAGCTGATCCATATGAGGGCGGCCGAGCCCGCCGTACTCCTTAGGCCATCCTATGCCTATCCAGCCTTTTTTGCCGAGTTTGCGGCTGAAAGCGGGGTTGAACATCTCGTGTGTTTTTCCGCCCCGCCAATCCGGCCCTAGCTCCTTACGAAGATAATCACGAACCTCTTGTCTGAAGGCTTCCTGTTGGGCAGTAAACTGGAAGTCCATAGAATTTCCCCCTCGCTTAAGTTAAATATAGGGCCTAAAGTCCTAATTGCTGGGCGACTAACTCCTTCTGAAAATCGGTATCGCCAAAAGCAAGCTCTCCCGCTTTAGCTCTTCGATAGTAGAGCCCTATATCGTGGTCCCTGGTGGTGCCAATGGCTCCGTGGCACTGCACCGCTCTCTCTGTGACAAACTTGTAGGCTTCGTTTATCCAACCTTTGGCCACAGCAACCTCTGATGCGCTGCCGGGAAGGGCTTCGGCAACACTGCAAGCAGCCTTGTAAAGGATATCCCTGCTGGTCTCAACATTCATCCACATATTAGCGCAGTAGTGTTGGATGACCTGGAAACTGCCGATGGGCTTGCCATATTGGACTCTCTCCTTAACATAGGCCAGGGTCATATCCAGAGATGCCTCCTGGCCGCCGACCATCTCAGCACATTTGGCTATGGTGGCCTGCTCCAGGGTTTTTGCCAGGATGTCCCATCCTTCATTGAGTTTACCCAGCATGTTTTTCTTGGGGACTTTGACTTTCTTAAAAACGACCTCGCAGAGCTTGTCAGCACCGATGGTGGGCATTACCTCGCATTTGATGCCGGCGCTCCTGGCATCTACCACGAACAGAGAAATACCCTCTTGTGGTGAGGTCCCCTTCTTGGTCCTGGTAACGCAGATTATGTAATCGGCGATATGGGCATTCTCCACGAAGAGCTTGGTGCCGTCGATGACGAAGCTATCACCCTGGGCTACAGCCTTTGTCTGTACTCCGGCGGCGTCGTATCTGGCGCTGGGCTCGGTTAAGGCCAGGGTCAAAATCAATTCTCCGCTGGCTATTTTGGGGAGGAGTTCCTTTTTCTGTTCCTCAGTGCCTGCGGAGAGGATGGGCAAGCTGCCCAGAACTACTGTGCTGAAGAAAGGCCCGGGGAGGATATTGCGCCCCATCTCCTGGAGGAGGATGACAAGGTCCATGAACCCCATCCCCATGCCGTTATATTGCTCAGGTAGCACCAGCCCCATCCAGCCCAGTTCGGCCATCTTGTGCCAAAGCTCAGGGGAATAGCCCTTTTCGTCTTCCTCCAGCTTCCTGACCAATGTTTTAGAGCATTCTTTGGTCAGGAAATCTCGTGCTGAGGTTCGCAGCATTTCCTGTTCTTCAGTTAGGTCTAGGTTCATTATAACCTCCTCTTAATTACCTCGAGTCGAATACCGTTATTCACGAGAGCATTTACAAACGCTTTTCAACCCCCTGTGTCCCCCCCGGCAGAAGAGATCTTCTGCACTTCTTTTCTTAACTCTGGTAGATGGGTTGGCCCCTCTGCACTCCCTGGTTACCAAGCGACCTTGAAGAGTGCTGCTCTTAGCTGAGCCAGGCGCGGTGCCCGTCCCAGTATTCTTCTCTTTCTACAAGCGTGGCGGTTCCCTGGCCATAACCACCGCATATGGCTGCGCAGCCATATCTGACTTTGCGGCGATTCATCTCATGAACCAGGGTACCTAACATCCGCATCCCACTTGCCCCGATGGCGTGGCCAATACAGCAGGCATCCCCGTTGACATTCATCTTTTCGGGGTCGATACTCATTTCTTTGCACTGAACGATAGGCGCTACTGCGAAAGCTGCGTTCGACTCCCAGAGGTCTATGTCTTTAGGGGTCAGGCCTGCCCTTTGTACAGCCTTCTTGGACGCCAGGGTAGCACTGTATCCCATGATCTTGGGATCACATGCCTCCCAGGCTATGGACCTTACGGTACACATCGGGACCAGCCCCAGCTCCCTGGCTTTGTCCTTGGACATGAATACGCCCGCCGAGGCACCATCGGCCTCTTTAGAGGAATTAGCCGCATCGACTGTACCGCCCAGCTTGTAAATGGGCGGGAGAGTGCGTATCTTCTCCAGTTTTGAGTCAGCTCTCACACTCTCGTCATAGTCTACGATTTTGGTGGTTCCATCGGGGAATATGCCTTCCATAGGTATTATCTCGTGCTTAAACTTGCCTTCTCTATAGGCTGCGGCGGCACGCATGTTGCTCTTCCATGCCCAGACGTCTTGCACTTCCTTGGAGATATTGAACATCTCGGCCATATTCTCTGCGGTATTACCCATGCCTATCATGGTGTTGGCATCGACAACCTCCCACAGTTTGGGATTCGGGTTGCCCCGCGCAGCTGCACCGCTCGCTATGGCATCTTTTATGAAGGTATCCATGTCCGTACTGGCGGTGAACAGAGGGATGGGGAAGTGAGAACAGCTCTCGTTGCCTCCGCCGATAACTATGTCTTCCAGACCCAATTGAATAGCCATGATGCCGAACTGAGCACCTGCCATGCTTGAGGTGCACGCTCTATCTACGCTCAGCCCGCGGGTCTCATAGGGACAGGTCAGCAGGGCAACCGTTCGGCCCGGGTTCTGCTGCTCGCCCGTCAGATTGGGCGAACCCATCGTGATTTCGTCAATCATGTTGGGGGTGAGCCTGGTTCTCCGTAACAACTCCTTAACGACGGCAATCGCAAGGTCGTCCCCACGCATGTGGGCAAAGAAGCCAGGATTCTTCTGGCTTGCCCTTCCAAACGGGCTTCGTGCAAAGTCTACCATCACTACTTCTCTCGGTATTTTTGCAGCTTTGGTTGTTGCCTTTCTAGGCATCTGTGTTTCCTCCTCTATCTCGTCTTGCTACCAGCTTCTGGGCAATCCCAGTGCCAGTGAACAAACAAGGTTTCTCATTATCTCTGAAGTGCCTCCGCCCATGTTGAGGCTCGGGCACTGCTGATATTCCTTCTCGTATCTACCCTGCATTGGTGCCCATTTTGATTGCGTTACCTGTGAATACATTCCCAATATCTGACCGCCAGTGTACCAGAAGCGCTGGTTCAGTTCGGTGGCCATGACCTTGGCGGCTGCGGCGTAAGGTCCAGCCGATATCAAGCCGCCTTTAATCTGGTTCCAAACCACGAAATAGGCATAGGCACGTCCCGACTCAATATCTATGGCGAGCTGGGCTAGTCTGTGCCTGACCAGGGGGGCTTGGGACAGTGGCTTGCCATCCTTCTTGGTTTCCTCGCAGAATTCAATAAGCTCATTAAGCTCTCGTTTCAGGTAGGAGAACAACATAATCATGGAGCGCTCGGAGTTGGAGGTCATCTGGGAAGCGAGCCAGCCCTGGTTTTCCTCGCCTACTCTGTTGTGTGCCGGGACGCGGACATCATCGAAAAAGACCTCGTTGAACAGATGGGAGCCTTCCAGGCTAATGACAGGGCGGATGGTTATGCCCGGAGTCTTCATATCTAAGAGGAAGAAGGAGAGTCCCCGGCTTCTCTTAGAGTTGGGGTCCGTCCTGGCGAGCATGAAGCCCCAGTCGGCGCGGTGCGCCCCGCTGGTCCAGATTTTCTGACCGTTGACAATATAGTCGTCGCCTTGTCTTATAGCGCGCGTGGTGAGCGATGCCAGGTCGGAGCCGGAGCCAGGCTCGCTCCATAATTGAGTCCAGAACCGCTCAGCCCGCGCTATGTAGGGCAGATGTTCTTTCTTCTGCTCTTCGCTTCCGCTGAACAGCAGAGTGGGCGCCAGCATGCCTACGCCCCAGGGGTCGACCCCCGCTGCTCTACGGAAGCCTTGAGCCTCGCTGAATATGAATTGCTCTATGAGGGAAGCATCCCGTCCGCCGTACTCTTTAGGCCAAGCGTGGGAGAGCCAGCCTTTAGCTGCTAACTTCTTGGCCATTTTCTTGTGGAACTCCCAGCACACATCCAATCCGAACATGGCCTCCATGGATGTGCCCCATTCGGGAGGAGCGTTCTTCATCTCTTCCATGAAGAAATCGTCGAACTGTTTCCTTAAAGCTTGTTCTTCCGGGGTAAAATTGAAATCCATCTTCGGCTCCCCTTTAATCGCTCGGCGCCTTTAGATGCTGCTGTTTATTAATCTCTTTTCGACCCCCTGTGTCCCCAATTCTTGGGGGAAGGGCGCATGCCATGCGCCCCTACATTTGGGGAATACCCCAGTCCTTCACTAGAGATGGTTTTTAGCGTTTCTTGCCTAGAGTTTTGCCAAGCTGCTCGTAGACAGCGGTTGCCTCACCCATTATCCTCTCTGCGAACTCTTTTACTGTAGGGATGTCATGGATCAAGCCCACAACCTGTCCACAAGCCAAGAGAGCGTTTTCAACATCCCCGGCTTCCATTGCTTTCAAGGTTCTTTGCCCTGCGAGCATGGGGATTATTTCTTCCTGGGGAGCACCCTTATCCTCTAGCTCTCTCACCTTCGTCGTCAGCTTGTTGCTCAGCGCTCTCATAGGATCGCTCAAGGTGCGCATTACAAACGTGGTATCGGTTGATTGCGCCTCAATGAGTCTATTTTTAAAGCTGGTGGGGATAGGGCACTCTTTGGTGCCAAGAAATCTGGTGCCCATCAGTACGCCCTCGGCTCCCAGTGCAAAGGCAGCGACAACTCCCCTAGCGTCTGCAATGCCACCCCCAGCAATTACGGGGATTTTCACTGCATCTACCACTTGAGGGACGAGGACAAGGCTGGTGATGTTGTCCTTGCTGGGATGTCCACCGCACTCAAATCCCACTATCTCCACGATATCCGCACCTACACGCTCTGCCGTTTTGGCATCCCTCAGCCGGGCACATTTGTGCATAAACGTGGCGTTGCCCTTTTTGATGCGAGGGACAAGATTTTCAGGGCTACGGCCTGAAGTTTCGAAGACGGTGACCCCTTCTTCGAGAGCGGCGTCTATATATTCTTCGTGGGGCAACGGGCTTATCATGGGGAAAAGGTTGATGTTTATCCCGAATGGCTTGTCGGTCAGGCTTTTGGTTTTCCGTATCTCTTCTCGAAGCGCCTGGGTTGTTTTTGACATAACTGAAGACAGGCAGGCGAATATGCCGGCATTGGCCGCTGCGGCCACGAACTCTGCGGTGGACTGGTATCCCATGGTTCCCATGACCAGAGGATACTTTGAGCCTAGAATCTTGGTGACTCTCGTCTGGAGCTTGTAAGCCACTTAACTTCCTTTCCAAAGGGGCAGTGCTTAAAGACTATTTGCCCTTAAATACGGGCGGGCGTTTCTCCATAAACGCTGTTGCTGCCTCTTTGAAGTCCTCGGTTGCCATGAGTTTGTCCTGGCATTCGATTTCCACCATCATCTGCGCGATTATGTCGGTTTGCGCCATCGATTTGTGCAGGGCCAGTTTGTTCAGGCCAACCGCCATCGGGGGGAGCGCCCCTATTTTACAGGCCAGTTCTCTGGCTGCCGGCATAAGCTCATCGTGGGGGACTACTTTGCTGACCATGCCTATGCGATAGGCCTCGGCGGCATCGATGGTTTCTCCGGTGAGCAGCAATTCTTTGGCTTTGGCGAATCCAACGACACGGGGCAGGGTGAAGGAGCCTGCGGTATCTGGCGCGAGCCCTCGTTTAACAAACATCATGGCAAATTTAGCCCTATCCGATGCTATCCGAATGTCGCAG
>JBBIRL010000072.1:0-9337 GCA_037441825.1 Dehalococcoidia bacterium
CTTGAGTTCGTGATCATCTGGCATGTCGGATACCCTCTAGCTAACCTCTTCCATCCTACCTGTAGTTACAGTCTGAAGAGAGTGGCCAAGATTCGCACAATGCAACGCTTGCTAAGCCGATTGATTGAAAGTTAGCCACTCTCTTCAGACTGTAATTACAGGTAGGATGGAAGGGGTTAGCTAGAGGGTATCCGACATGCCAGATGATCACGAACTCAAGCGCCTGCGACGGCAATTGAAAGAGTTGACTGCCGAGCGAGATTGACTGGCCGCAGAGAACCGCCATTTGCTCCACGATTTGAAAAGCCTGCGCTCCGGGCCGGCAGTTATGAGCGAATCTAGCAGTGCCATTTCTTATGCTTTGGACACTGCTGCGATGCCATCTGCGATTACTCTAATGGTTAATCAGGAGTTGCCTCCAGCTGAGAAAGTATGCTTGTTCCGTTCATTGTTTCGTGGGCGGCAAGACGTGTTTGCTAGGCTGTGGCAGAACAGACGCACTGGAAGGGCAGGGTACAGTCCTGTCTGCAATCATGAATGGGATCCGGCTCTTTGCAGCAAGCCAAGGATAAGGTGTGGCGAGTGCCCAAATCGGGACTTTGCCCCCGTCACCAATGCCATAATACAGAACCATCTGGAGGGGAAGCACACAATAGGGATATATCCTCTGCTACCAGATGAGACTTGTTACCTGCTGGCTGTCGATCTCGACAAGCAGTCCTGGATGGAGAATGCCGCAGCCTTCTTGGAGACGTGCCATCGCGTTGGTATTCCAACCGCGATTGAGCGGTACAGGTCTGGGAACGGAGCCTCATGTCTGGATATTCTTTTCAGAAGCGGTCTCAGCCTCAACGGCACGCAAGCTCGGCTGCTACTTATTGACTGAGACCATGTCACACCGCCATTAGTTAGGGATGGATTCCTACGACCGACTCTTCCCCAATCAGGATACTCTGCCCAAAGGAGGTTTTGTATTGCCCTACCATTACAAAAGGGGCCGGCGGAGAAGGGCAACACGCTCTTTTGGGACGGGGCCTTTAGTTAGTCAACTAATTACCCCAAAACAGTTGCTGTTAAACTGCCTCGTTTAATGCCTGCCGCCATAGAATTACTGTGGCCTTGGGTAACAGGCAATTATCTGCTGCAGCGCCGGAATTAGTTGTCTCTTCTCAAACAAGAGTTCGGGAACTGTCCCCCAAGGCCCACCATACTGTACAATAGGGGGAACTCCTAGTTCTTCCTCGGTTATACCCTGAGCAAACTGTGCAAGTCCTCTACATAGCGCGCCACAGTCTTCATATCAGCCAGTTCTACGCGTTTATCTGAGAGATGCTGAATCCGAAGACAGTTTCACAAGTTCACAGAGATTCTCCTTCGTCAAAATATGCTGCTTTATTTTTTCTATCACGATTCCTTCAAACTGCTGGCTTCTCAAGTAGCCGGCTTTACAGGAGCCAGCACCCTTCTTGAGTAAAGTCCCGCAGACATAATAGGTAAATTGCCCATCCTTGGCATCCTGACCAACCAAGGCATTACCACAATGGCCGCATCTGGCGATGCCGCTTAACAAATAGCGACTGTTGACCTGCCCAGAATGAAATAGGCTCAAGCATGGTGCCGGACAGGCATCTCTACGGTGATGACCGTACCCCTGCCCACTACCGATTCAATCCGGAAGTTTCCTCCCGCCAGCCGAGCGCGTTCCGACATGTCTACTATACCAAATTTGCTTTCACCCACCAGTTCCCTATACGTGGGTAAAACGAACCCAACCCCGTTGTCGGAGAGTTGCAAGCGGATCTCGTCCTCGGCAAATTCTACGACTATCTCAATCCGGGTTGCTTCAGAATGTCTCCGGACATTATTCAAAGCTTCTTCGGCAATACGAAAAAGAGCAGCCTCCATCAGGTCCGGTAAGCGTCTTTCTTTCCCGCGAACGCTCAGAGTAATCTCAATACCGTGTTCCGCCCTTGAGTCAGCCAGTTCCTTTAGGGACCCTACCAACCCTATCTCGTCTAGCATTGGCGGACGCAGGTCTCGAACGACTTGGCGGGTTTGCTCCATCATATCCCCTATATCAATGCGTAATTGTTTAAGTCTGGCTCTGCTTACTTCTTCAGACACTTCTTCCAACAGGTCGTCAATTTCATGGGCGATATCTACTGCCTTCTGAAGGACAACATCGTGAAGCTCGTGCGCCAGGGACTGCTTTTCCGTCTCTCGCACAGTAGCCACCTGCCGCGCCAGACTCTGTTGTATGTCATGTGCCTCCTTTGCCTGGTCCCGGCGGTTCAGAATCGTTCCAATGAGTCCGGCAGTAAGTATAGCGGCGGTTCCAAAGGAGATCGGCCTGAAGAACGGTATGTCATGGAGCTTAAACACTTGTTGTGGCACTAGAGCTAACGTCACAAGTGCCGCTACGATGATGCCGATTTTAGTCCTGAAGACCATGGAGGCATATACAATAATTACATAGAGCAACAACAGACTGATTTCATAGTGAGTTGGTCCTTTGGAAAAATCCCTGTAGATATGCGCC
The DNA here is from genome assembly GCA_037441825.1 of Dehalococcoidia bacterium. Taxonomy (GTDB): domain Bacteria; phylum Chloroflexota; class Dehalococcoidia; order SZUA-161; family SZUA-161; genus JACWAE01. The sequence goes on from JBBIRL010000072.1 coordinate 2,540, forward strand.
GATTCAGACCAGGGGAAATCGCCCGAATACAGAAAAAGTAATCCTAGAAACAGGGAACCGATTACGATTATGGTGCGCTTTCGTCTTTTAACCGCTCTCACTTCATATCTACCACAGGACACCGGGTTTCGGGCTTTTACGGAATGTCGTTCATGGTAAGCCAGCCTTCTTTCAAAGCCTTGAGCACCGCTTCAATCCGCGATCCTACTCCAAGTTTCTGGAAGGTGCTGGTGAAGTGAGACTGGACAGTGCGCTCGCTGACAGATAATTTGTCACCTATTCCTTTGTTGTTCAGCCCGTGGGCACCCAGTTTGAGCACCTCTAGCTCTACAGGACTCAGCCCAGCCCTCATGTGTACATCCCCCAGCGGTTTTGCCAGGCTGCGCAGCAGTTTTTCAGCAACTTTCTGGTCAAGTACCATCTCACCCGAACAGAGACCCCGTATCGCATTTATCAGTTCCCGCATGGGCACGTCCTTGAGGAGATATCCACCAGCCCCAGCCTCAAGCGCTGAGAGCACGTAGGAATGGTAGCCGTACGCACTCAGCACCAGCACTGTAGTGTTGGGAAGCTCACTCTTGATCAGCCTGGTAGCCTCGATACCGTTCATCTTGGGCATAGTAATATCCATAACCACCACATCGGGCTTTAGGTCATGCGCCAAATGCACCGCTTCCTCACCATCTCTGGCAATCCCAACCGGCACCAAGTCCTGCTGCTCCTCCAGCAGCTTACTCAGCCCCTGGGCAAATGGCGGATGGTCATCGGCGATAAGGATTTTGATTTTCTTTTGTTCGGACTTAGCCAACGTCAAATCTACCCCGTGAGCAGTATAGCACAATTGCGACAATGCCTCCACGGGGTACCACGCAGTCAATAATGCCGAGTATATCGAAATATAGTGTGGATTAGAGAAGGATAGCCTGTCAAAGTGCGCAAATACATATGTGGTCAGCATCACCAATAGATGGAAGGTCGGCGGGTGCGAGCACGGTTGCTTGGAGCCTAGAATATAAACGACAGGGTTGGCAAGCGGAGGGGAGCATGTCTGTCGGCCTGAGCCTGGGTGATACACGAGCTTACGTGTTGATTGATTCCGATCCAGAGATGACTGATCGCGTAGTACAAAGCCTGCGATGCAGAAGGGATGTTCGACTAGTTGACGCAATCAATGGCCCGCATGATGTAATTGCCGTGATCGAAGGCAGCAATGCCTCCGCAGTAGCAACGGCGATACTGGTGAGCATAAGGAAGCTGCAGGGAGTGAGGGACATCACTGTGTATCTGGCTGCGCCGCACGGGGAGGAGAAAACACTAGTACGTGACTGAGAAATCCCAGATTCAGCAATGAGGCCTGATGTATAAGAACGTGTTAGTAGAACCGAGAGGAGGGTCTGATGCCGATCATCACTATATCAAGAGGCACCTTCAGCGGAGGGCAGAGCCTGGCTGAGTGTATTGCCCAAAAACTTGGCTATCGCTGCCTGGGCAGGGAGGTATTGGTAGAAGCAGCCAGGCAATACGGTGTGTCAGATGAAAAGCTGTCTGATGCCCTTACCAAGAGACCGGGGATTCTGGAATACCTGACCCGGGAAAGGAAGCATTACCTCGCCTGTATTCGAGCGGCGCTATGTAAAGAAGCCAAAGAGGGGAACCTTGTCTACCACGGACATGCTGGTCATCTGCTCTTGAGGGGTGTCCCTGACGTGCTGAGGGTCAGGGTCGTCGCGAACATGGAATTCCGCATAAGAGCTCTTACCGACCATCACAATGTGACCAGAGAACAGGCTATGCAATATATAAAGAAGATGGACGAGGGGAGAGTGAGATGGACGAAATTCCTTTATCATGCAGATTGGCAGGACCCTGCATTATACGATGTTGTTATTAACCTTGATCATATGAGCCTTTCCGGTGCGTGTGAGACCGTCTGCCATATAGCGAATATGGAGCAGTTTAAGGCGACCTCCAAGTGGCAGAAGGCCATGGATGATCTGGCACTTAGCAGCCATCTCATAGCGATTGTCGCTAATGATAAAAACATCTCGGGCAATGTTGAGATCGAGGCAGATGGAGGTGTGGTTACTATCAGGGGAACGGTAGAATCGTTATTCGATGCGGACAAGGTGAGGATGATAGTTCGGAAAGAGCCAGGTGTCAAGGATATCGACTCACAAATGCGGGTGCGTCTTGTTGGGGTCCCCGCTGATGCGATCCCCTGGGAGGGTTGAGCTGAATTTAGCCGATAGGCGCGGAAAGGATTGAGGCAATGGCTGTTCTTTTTATCTCGCGGGGAACGGTATCCGGCGTCCAGATTTTGATAGACTGCCTGCGTGAACATACCGGGGTTAAGTGCTTGTCCCGGGAAGACCTGGTGAAAGAGATAAGCCAGTACGGTGATTGGGCTACCACAGTTGTGGAGCAACTGTCCAAGTCAACCTCCGCTTACGACCATTTCAGCCGGATCAGGCGGCCCTACATAGTGCTCATGAGGCAGGCTCTTTTGGAAAAAATAAGGGAGGACAATACAGTATACTATGGATTCTCCGGTCACCTGCTTGTCCCGCGCCTTAAGCACTTTGTGCGAGTTCGCATCATCGCACCTCTTGGCCTGCGAGTCCCCATGACGATGGAACGCCTGAAGTGCGACGAGGAAAGTGCTCGAGAATATATCCGTGAGTCGGATGACCATCAAGTCCGCTGGGCGCGCTTCATGTACGGGCGCGACATTCGCGATTCTGCCCTCTATGATATGAATATCAATCTGGGACATCTAACCATGAAGGCAGTGTGCGGTATTCTTGAGCATCTCCTGCTGGAAGACGACCTCCATGCCTCGGTTGAGTTGAAAGCTCAAGTTGAACAGCTTTTCCTCGCGACAAATGTCGAGGCCGCACTGGTAGTTGATTCCCGGACACGAGAACTTGAGATAGATGCCAATGTGGAAAACGGTTCTATTCATTTAAACGGCCCCTATTTGGAAGATGCCAACCTGGAAGTGGTAATGGGGATCGCACGGTCAGTTGACGGCGTTGGAAAAGTTGAGTATATCCCCGGGTATGCATCCCAGTACCGGCTGGAAGAACATGAGGAAAAATATCGATCTCAACTGCCGGTCTGAAAGGAGATTTTGAGTGGATGAGTTCAAGTCAAACAATCGGGTTGAGGAAATGCTGGATGATATTCGCTCGTTGCTCTCGCGCTCGGTCGCTATTCAAGAAGATAACATGGGTCTGGAAAAACAGCGTGGCGATACCACTACGAGCCTGCTCCAGCATGCCAGTACCGACACTGCCCTGGCTCAGCAGCGTACGGGTTTGGCTCAAGAGAGCACCTCCCTTGTGCGTGCCCAAACGCGCCTGTCCACGCGGTCGACTGAGTTAGCGGAGCTTCGCACAGACCTGTCACGGGAAAGGTCAAACCTTGCCTCCGCGCGCACTGATCTCGCAGCCGTACGCACAGATTTTGCGCGCGCTAGAACTAGTCTCGCCCAGCAACGTGTTCGCATGGCCGAGCACCGCACCAACCTGTCTGAGAAACGCACCAGTTTGGCGATCACTACGACGGTCTACTCCAAGATCCGTGTGGAATTGGCGAGGGGCCGCACGCAGCTTGCTCTTATTCGTACAGGGCTCGCTTTCCTCACATTGGCAGTATTCTTGTTTCGTGAATTTGGAGTCTCCTGGTGGACCGTATTTGATGCCAGTATGGGAGTTGCAAGTGTAGCGGCTACGATTATCGGTCTAATCGGTTACACACGGACAACGCGTGCAACCAAACACCTGGATACCAAGGTTGTAGAACGAGAGACAGGGGAATCGTATCTTAATATGTTGACCAGATGAAACCTAGTGACGCGAAGTTTACGAATGGGGTATCATAATGTTGCTCCGCCGGTGTCTCTTTGTTATAACCAAGCAAGGATATTAGCGGACAAGGCTAAAGACTAGACTAAAAGTCCTGTCTATTGTACGCTTTCGCCCACTAAAGTTGAAATCTTCTCTTCCTGCTTTTTGTGCATTGCCATTCTTTTGATCCTTTCCCCTTAGTAGACTGCCATCGCATTGATTAAAAGGCTGTCAGGTCAATTCCCCCGGCATCTGGAGTAACAGCCCTTGACCTTGAACCCGAAGCGTCTTATACTTGGCGAGAATAAAGAGAATATAAATATGGGATACATGCAACCGAGCGAAGAGGCGTGCAACGGTGGAGAGAAGAAAAGATAGCGAGCTAACACCGGCTCCTTTGTTGAAGGACGGGAGTTATCCGGTGTCCTATGACGTAACTTTGTTGACCGAGGATGACCTCTATCTTTTTAACGAGGGGAATCACTTCTGCCTCTACGACAAGCTGGGAGCACATCATCTGAACGTAAATGGGGGAGAGGGTACTTATTTCGCCGTTTGGGCTCCGGATGCCGAGCAGGTGTACATTACAGGGGACTTCAACGGCTGGAACAGGGCGAGCCACCCCATGCGTTCCAGAGGCCGTTCGGGAATCTGGGAATGCTTTATCTCTGGTTTGGGGAAGGGGATACTTTACAAGTACCATGTCTGCTCCAGGTACAATGGCTATCGAGTAGATAAAATGGATCCGTTTGCATTTTATGACGAGGTGCCTCCCAAGACGGCCTCGGTTGTTTGGAATCTGGACTATACCTGGGGTGATGGGGAATGGATGGAGAAACGCCGCAGTCGCAACTCATTGGATAGCCCCATTTCTATCTACGAGGTGCATCTGGGCTCCTGGCGGCGTGTGCCCGAGGAGGGTAATCGGCCTCTCACATACAAGGAGATGGCGCCGAGGCTGGCTGAATATGTCCAGCATATGGGCTTTACCCATGTCGAGTTCCTCCCCATTATGGAGCATCCCTTTTATGGCTCCTGGGGCTACCAGGTAACTGGCTATTTCGCTCCCACAAGCCGCTATGGCACTCCTCAGGACTTCATGTATCTGGTTGATACTCTGCACCACCATGGCATCGGTGTCATCCTGGATTGGGTGCCGTCGCACTTTCCTACCGATGAACACGGGCCGGGCTTCTTCGATGGAACTCATCTCTACGAGCACGCTGACCCCCATAAAGGGCTTCATCCCGACTGGAACAGCTTTATTTTCAACTACGGGCGCAATGAAGTGCGAAGTTTTCTTATCAGCAGTGCCCTGTTCTGGTTGGGAAAATATCATGCTGACGGCCTGCGCCTGGATGCGGTTGCCTCGATGCTCTATTTAGACTACTCCCGTACGAATGGCAAATGGATTCCCAATAAATACGGGGGCAAAGAGAACATCGAGGCTATCGACTTTTTACGCCGCTTCAACGAGGAGGTCTATAAAAAACATCCGGATATTCAAACATTCGCTGAGGAGTCCACTGCCTGGCCCATGGTCTCCAGGCCAACGTATGTGGGTGGCCTGGGATTCGGCGCTAAATGGGATATGGGCTGGATGCACGATACACTGGTATATATTACTAGAGACCCTATCTACAGGAAATACCATCATAACCAGTTGACCTTTCGCATGATCTATGCCTTCACCGAGAACTTTGTTCTTCCCCTCTCTCACGATGAGGTGGTGCATGGCAAAGGAGCGCTCCTGAGCAAGATGCCGGGCGACCTATGGCAGAAGTTCGCTAACCTGAGGCTTCTTTTGGGGTATATGTATGGCCAGCCGGGGAAGAAATTACTTTTCATGGGCGGAGAGTTTGGCCAGTGGGAGGAATGGAACCACGACAAGAGCCTGGAATGGCATCTACTTGATTATGCCTCGCATGTCGGCCTTCAGAGATGGGTTGAGGACATGAATCATCTTTACAGGAGCGAGCCGTCGCTCTACGAACTTGACTTCAGCCCGGCTGGCTTCGAGTGGGTGGATAGTAATGACTCGGATCAGAATGTCATCAGCTTCTTGCGTAAAGGTCGTGCGGCAGACAATATTGTGCTTGTTGTCTGCAATTTTACACCTATGACCAGATTCAACTACAGGGTGGGCGTACCGCGCAGCGGTTTCTGGAAAGAGCTTTTGAACAGCGATGCCAAGGAGTATGGAGGCAGTGGCCAGGGCAATCTGGGTGGTATAGAGGCTGTACCTGTTTCATTTCATGGCCGCCCATACTCCCTGAACATGACCTTGCCGCCTCTTGCCACCAGCTTCTTTAAAAGTGAGGCTGATTGGCTGTGATCTTATGATTACGGCTTGGGCTCTGCGCTCAGGCCAGCGGACGTAGAGCAAGTGCACATGTTGCCATACTAACCGAATATTGTAAAATAGATTTGAAGGAGTCGTATGACAGTAAAGGTTGTAGTCGACAGCACATCCGATATTCCGGCACAGTTGGCGAAAGAGTGGGATATTACGATAGTCCCTGCGTATGTAGTGTTTGGAGACAAATCTTACCGTGACAGGTTGGATATAAGCGAGGATGAGGTCTACACCAGGCTGGATCAAGATTCTGTTTTTCCCACGACTTCAGTGCCTTCCCCTCAAGACTTCGCTGATGTCTATAATAAGCTTGCCGATGCGACGGACGAAATAATATCGATACATGTCACGTCTAGAGAAAGTGGCGTTTACAACTCGGCGTTGTTGGGCAAAGAGCTTGTTAATAAGAAATGCCACATAGAGGTTATAGACTCCCTATCTGTGGCGATGTGCTATGGAATCCTGGCTATTGCTGCTGCCAGAGAGGCTAAGGCCGGAGCGAGTTTGGAAAAAGTGGCTGAGGTGGTGCGACAATCCATACCTCGGATGCACATTTTATTGGTTCTAGATACCCTCAAATACGTTGTCAGGGGG
>JBBIRL010000073.1:0-9315 GCA_037441825.1 Dehalococcoidia bacterium
TATCGCCTATGAGGCGCCACCGGATGTCGATGAAGCACTGGGCAAGGCAGAGGGCATTCTGTTCAATCTGAGACACGGCCAAAGCCAGCGCGGCTTCGTCCATATCAGTAAAGTCCTTGACCGCTACTTTGAGGAAAGCAGTCTGGGCCCGCAGCAAGAGGGCTTCTTACCACATGTTCCCACCGGCTTTCCCGATATGGATAAAATCTTGGGCGGGCTGCAGCGCTCGGACATGATTGTGTTAGCAGCGAGGCCAGGTGTGGGCAAGACCAGCCTGGCGCTGAATATAGCCCACAACGCTGCTGTGAAACACGGTGCGCATGTGGCTCTGTTCAGCCTGGAGATGTCCAAGATGGAGCTCGCTTATCGTTTCCTCTCCAGCGAATCGGGGGTTGACAGCCAGAGCGTGAGGCTGGATCACCTGAACCCGCGCCAGCGAGAAGATGTAATGGACGCTATGGGCCGCCTCTCCGAAGCTCCTATCTATATAGACGATTCCCCTTTTCTCAGGGATTCCGATATGCGCAGCAAGGCGCGCCGTCTCCACAGCGAGAATAAGATCGACCTCGTCATAGTGGACTACCTGCAACTGATGCGCTCCAGCAGATACACCGACAACCGGGTGCAGGAGATGAGCGATATCTCCCATTCCGTAAAAGAGCTCGCCCGTGAGCTTGACGTACCGGTGCTGGCTGTCTCCCAATTGAGCCGTGCCGTGGAAGCACGCACTCCCCATACCCCCATGCTCTCCGACCTCAGGGAAAGCGGCTCCATCGAGCAGGACGCCGATGTAGTGATGTTTATCTACCGCGAGGACGTCTACTACAAAGAGGAGGAGTGGGAGAAAAGATTCCCCGACCAGCCTTATCCCAAGGGTATCTCAGAGATCATAGTAGCCAAGCACAGGAACGGCCCCCAGGGACGAGCATACCTCTTTTTCCGGGATCGGATAGCCAAGTTCGAGAACCTGGAGAAATTCGACAGCAAGAAACCGAGCTTGCTATGAAAGGGTTCGGCGGCTTTCCCCTCAAGTCCAAGTTCACACCTATACCCAATATATTTTTCAGCGAAGTGCTGCCTCAGATAGACGACATTGCCGAGCTCAAGGTCATGCTCCACATTGTCTGGGTTCTATATCAAAAGCGGGGCTATCCCCGCTTCGTGACCTACGGCGAGCTTACTGCCGACCCGGTGCTGATGAGAGGGATGGAAAGCCAGGGCTCTGCGCCTGAGGTCTTGCGTCAAGCTTTGAATCAGGCGGTGAGCCGGGGCACCCTTCTCTGCTTGAAATTGGAGCGTGACGGTGAAGCGCATGAGCTCTATTTCGTAAATGATGACGAAGGAAGAAAAGCCGTAGAGAGGATAAAGAGCGGCGAGCTCAAGCCGGGCGCGCTGGTCAAGGCCGAGCCTTACCAGATAAGACCCGAGCAACCTGACATCTTCACCCTTTATGAAAAGAACATCGGCATGGTTACGCCTATCATTGCCGAGGAGCTGAAAGAGGCAGAGAAGCTGTACCCCGCTTCATGGCTTCAAGATGCCTTCAAGGAAGCGGCTGACCTCAATAAGCGCAACTGGAGATACATCTCCCGCATTCTGGAGAGATGGGCAGCGGAGGGCAAACATGATGGAGAGCCTGGGCGATATTCTAAAGCGGACTCAAGCCCCGAAGAGTACCGCAGACGATACGGCCACCTCCTCAAAAGATAAGGATATCGCAGAAACCAGCGATAATGAGTGCCCTCTTTGCAAAGGGAAGGGCTGGTTGCGCCATGACGTCCCCTTCGGACATCCTGACTTCGGTAAAGTAGTGCCCTGCCAGTGTACGGCGAAGGAGTTCGAGCAGGAACGCCTCACCCGCCTGGAGCGCTACAGCAACCTGGGGCCTTTGACCCGCCTGACCTTCGACAATCTGCTGCCCCGCGGCCGCAGCAGCGACCCTCAGAACCAGGAGCGGTTCTATCAATGCTGCCAGATAGCCAGGGCTTTCGCTGAAAACCCCAAGGGATGGTTGGTCCTCAGCGGCCCCAGCGGCTGCGGTAAAACACACCTGGCAGCAGCCATAGCCAACTACCGTCTCAAAGAAGGGCAACCTGTATTTTTCGTAATCGTCCCCGACCTGCTCGACCACTTGCGCACTACCTTCAGCCCCAGCAGCGATGTGGCTTACGATGAGCTCTTCGAGCGGGTGCGCAATGCCCCGCTTCTGGTGCTGGATGACCTGGGTAGTCAGAGCAGCACACCCTGGGCAGAGGAGAAGCTGTTTCAGATATTGAACCACAGGTTCAACGCCGAGCTGCCCACGGTAGTCACTGTCAACAGTCTGAAGCAGTTAGACGAGCGGCTGGCGGCCCGATTGCAGGACCCGGCCATAGCCCGGCAATGCGAGCTGGAGAGGCCTCAAGTGCCACTGTTCCAGCAAATAGGCGGCCTGGCTCTGGAATTTTTGGCCGATAAGACCTTCGAGACCTTCGATGCGCGCGGCATGAACGCCGACGAGAAAGGCAGAGAGAGCCTGCAAATGGCTTTGAGGGAAGCCCGCCAGTTCGCTGAATCCTCCAAGGACTGGCTCGTCTTCCTGGGCGTACACGGCTGCGGCAAGACCCACCTGGCAGCGGCCATCGCCAACCACCAGTTGAGAGCAGGGAGAGCTGTCTTCTTTGCCGTAGTGCCGGACCTGCTCGACCACCTGCGCTCCACATTCAGTCCCGAGAGCAAGGTGACTTACGACGAGGTGTTTGAGAAGGTGAAAACCAGCCCGCTGCTCATTCTGGACGACCTGGGCACTGAGAGCAGCACACCCTGGGCTCAGGAGAAGCTATATCAGACGCTGAACTACCGCTACAATTCCCGCCTGGCGACGGTTTTCACCGTCGCCGGTTTTCTGGAGAATATCGAAGGCCGCCTGGCCTCGCGGCTGCAGGACCCGAAGCTGAGCAATGTCATCCCTATCTCTGCTCCGGATTATCGAAGCCAGACCAAGCCTGCGGAGGACGCCAAGCCCTCCCGCAACAAGCCCCGCAGGTGGCGCTAGTCAGCCTCGACAGCTTTGGGTGCAGGGCGTCTGGCCAGCCAGATAAGCAGAGGAACCGCTATCGCGAACACTATCAGCGAAATGACCTGCGACTGATGCAATGGCCCCAGCACCGCTGCCTCATCACCCCTGATAAAGCTGAGCCCGAACCTCCCCACAGCATACAGCGAGGCATAGATGAGGAAAAGCATCCAGTCATTTTTCAATCGCTTGCGCAGGCGCAGCAGCAGGGCCAGGATAAGCAGGTCGTAGATAATCTCATAAACAGGCACGGGGTGGCCTGCCACCAGATGCCCGTTTACCCAGGGGCCGGCGGTAGCCGCCGCATTGGGGTTGGTATAGAGGACACCCCAGGGCAGAGAGGTAGGTGTGCCGTAGGCATCGCCGTTTATCGTGCAGCCGATGCGGCCTATCGCTTGAGCCAGGATCATGCCGGGGGCGGCCAGGTCAGCCACCTTCCCCAGAGGCATCTTCCTTATGGCAGCATACGCTATGCCGAAAACAAAGCCGCCGACGAGGGCTCCATAAAGAGCGAGCCCTCCCTCCCAGAAGTACAGTGCCTGCTTAGGGTCATATTGATAGATAGTGCTCCATTTATCGATAACGTGAAACAGCCTGGCACCTATAATCCCTCCGATTACACCCCAGAGAGCAATTGAGTAGACATCTTCGGTGATAAAACCTTTTTCCTTAGCCATTCTCGCCGCCAGTATCACAGCGGCCAGGACAGCCAGGCCGGTGAACAGCCCGTGCCAGCTCATGGTGAAAGAGCCGGAAGTGAAGATATTGGGGTTCATCCAGATGTGAATCATATTTCCCCCTCAACCTCCATATGCTGTAGCGTCGCCACTCCCGTGGCGACGAACCTTGCCATATAAAGCGATGACCTCATTTGCCGATGCCGTTCGTGGTGAGCCTGTCGAACCATGAACGGCCCTTCGACAAGCTCAGGGCGAACGGGGCGGGTTTGAAACCCGTCCTTACCTCGGCGAGCTTGACCTGACAATACCACTTCGTTAGAATATGCCGTTGGCAACACAAATACATAATAACACAGCAACGGCGATACAACAAAACTTTAACAACAAAATAGCACGCGGAGAGGTGTCCGAGTGGTTAATGGTACCGCTCTCGAAAAGCGGTGTTGTCGTAAGGCAACCGTGGGTTCGAATCCCACCCTCTCCGCCATAAGTAACTGAATAATAACATCGTATCCCGTTGGGGCAGACCATGGAGAGGTGCTGGAGTGGTCTAACAGGCACGCCTGGAGAGCGTGTGGTCAGGTAACTGGCCCGTGGGTTCGAATCCCACCCTCTCCGCCATTTGAAGCAAATGAGTTAAATATTACCAGACATGCTTTTCAGACTATGGCGAAAATTGCCGAAGCATTGGGCGTTTCAATTGAGGATTCAATAAAATGAAAAAACAATTTAAAACAATAGATGCATATATTAAGGCATTTCCGGAAGATATTCAGCGCATTCTTGGGAAGATGAGGCAGACTATACAAAGGGCAGCACCTGAAGCTGAAGAAGCAATTGCCTATCAAATGCCAACATTCAAACTCAATGGTAAAAACCTTGTGCATCTTGCCGCGTTCAAGAATCATATCGGATTTTATCCGACACCTTCGGGCATTGAGGCATTTAAAAAAGAATTGTCATCATATAAAGGAGCAAAGGGTTCCGTGCAATTTCCGCTAGATAAGCCGATTCCATACGATTTAGTGAAAAAAATTGTAATGTTTCGAGTTAAGGAAAATCGAAGGTAAAAGAAATAAAAGAATTTGCCGCCAGTTAAAAAAAGATGAATATAAATAAAGATTGGCACGAAAAGAATAGAATGCCTCAAAATCCTACGCTGGAACAAAGGATTCATTGGCATACTGAACATGCAAAAAACTGTTCGTGCAGGCCTTTCCCGAAAAATCTTTTACCCAAAATCAAGAAGTCCAGTTGAAGACATGAAGCTAAACAAAGATGGCGCAGATTGCTTGACTGCAATACCCGGCGTGGGCAAATCTATCGCAAGAGACCTGCAAAATATCGGTATTACATCGGTTAAAGATTTAAAAGGCAAAAATCCAGAGGCACTTTACGAGCTTTCCAATAAATACACAGGCGTTGTCCAAGATAAGTGCTTGCTCTACGTATTTCGTTGCGCGGTATATTGCGCCGACGGTGGCCGTGAACCCGAAAAACTGAAATGGTGGAACTGGAAGGGCTAAATGGATCAAATCTTCTTTGAAATATTCGAGGCGCTGCCCCGTCAGGGGCCCGGCGATGCGAGATCGACGAAAAAGGCTTTCCATAAGCTCGCCGGATTGCCCGAGCATCCGGAGATACTGGATGTAGGGTGCGGAACAGGCAGGCAAACGCTCGTATTAGCGAAACTGTCAACAGGTAATATTACCGCTCTGGATAACCACGCTCCGTTTATCGATAAGCTCAAGCGCAATGCCCATCGGGCTGGCTGTGCGGAGAGAATCCACTGCGTGGTCGGGGATATGAATTCAATGAATTTCCCCAAGGGAAGCTTCGACCTCATATGGTGCGAGGGGGCTGTTTTCGCTATAGGCTTCGAAAACGCACTTAAAGCATGGCGGCAGTTGCTGCGTCCCAAAGGCTATCTGTCAGTGAGCGAGCTGGTGTGGTTCAAAAAAAGAGCACCTAAAGAGGTAAAAGATTTCTTTGCCAGAGAATATCCGGATATGAAGTATTACAAAGATATTTACCCTATCATCGAATCATCCGGGTACAAGATGATAGATTATTTCCCTCTACCCGGTAAGTCATGGTGGACGCATTACTATACGCCGATGGAGAAAAAGCTCGTCTCCCTGAGGCGCAAGTACCGTAACGATAAGAAGGCGCAGGCAATATTCGATTCGTTTCAGTTGGAAATCGATATGTACAGGAAGTACTCGGAATATTACGGATACGGCTTCTACATCATGCAGAAAGCTGAATCATGAAAAGTTCAACAGGTGAGATAAATCTCGCAGACCTGCAATCCGACAGCGCGGAGGTAAAGTACTGCTGCGCCAGGAATCTCATAGCTATTGCCAAGGAGAATCCAGCCCGGCTCTATCCCCATATAGATACCTTCATAAAGCTGCTGGATGGCGATAATAACGTCCTGAAATGGACAGCTATTATTGTCATCGGCAATCTGGCCAAGGTGGATAAAGAGAAGAAGGTTGACAGGCTAATCGGAAGGCTGGTCGGTTTTCTGAACGCTGGCAAGCTGATAACGGCCAACAATGCTACAATGGCTCTGGCTGGAATAGCCATTGCCAAGCCCCAATATCAGAAACAAATCACAGAAGAGCTTTTAAAAGTCGAACATTACGATTATGATACAGACGAATGCCGCAATATCGCCATGGGGAAGGTTATTGAGGCGATAGGTTCATATTCCAGCCAGTTGCAAGATAAGAAGGCGGTTACCGAGTTCGCGAAGCGGCAGACAAAAAATACACGCAACGCTACCAGGAAGAAGGCCGAACAGTTTCTCAAGAAGGCAAACCAGAGATAATCGTTTTTAATCGGGGAGCGCAGAGGGGCCAAGCCCCTTTGCCGGGGGACTGGGGGTATCCCCCAGTTTTAAATTCCCCCAAGAGTGGGGGATAAAGGGGGTTGAAAAAGAGAGAACATGCCAGCAATCGCAGTCATCGGGGGACAATGGGGAGACGAAGGCAAGGGGAAGATAGTAGACCTGCTCGCCGAGAAGGCTAAGGTCGTGGTGAGGTTCTCCGGCGGGAACAACGCCGGACATACTGTAATCAATCAGCTCGGCGAGTTCAGGATGCACCTTATCCCCTCGGGCATCTTCTATCCCGGCGTGACCTGTCTCATCGCCAACGGCGTGGTCATCGACCCCGCCGCTCTTCTGGAAGAGGTCGAAACACTAAAGAAGGCCGGCATCAGCGTGAGCAACCTGTTTATCAGCGACCGCGCTCACGTGATTATGCCCTACCACATCCTTCTCGATGGCCTGGAGGAGAAGTCGCGGGGCAAGGGAGCCATAGGGACTACCCTCAAAGGCATCGGCCCCGCCTTTGTGGACAAGATAGCCCGCATGGGGATACGCATCTGCGACCTGCTGGATAAAGAGAATTTCCGGAAGCGGCTCAGCTCTGTGCTGGAACATAAGAACAACATACTGGTCAAGCTGTACGGTGCTGCCCCTCTGGCTCTGGATGAGGTCTATGAGAAATACTGCAAATACGCAAACCAGTTGGCTCCTTTCGTCCGGGAGACCGATGTGATAATGAGAGAGGCGCTCAAAAAAGGAGAAATGGTACTGCTCGAGGGGGCGCAGGGGAGCATGCTCGACCTGGACTTCGGCACCTATCCCTATGTAACTTCGACAGCGATGGGCGGGGCCTCTCTGTCTATGGGGTTGGGTATAGGCTCCAAGAAAATCGATGGCGTTATCGCAGTGTTTAAGGCTTACACCACCAGGGTGGGAGGCGGGGCTTTCCCCACCGAGCTTCTGGATGAATGCGGTCACCTGATCAGGGAACGGGCACATGAATACGGCACCACCACGGGACGACCCCGCAGGTGCGGCTGGTTCGACGGCGTCGCCGCCCGTTTCAGCTCCGAGATTAACGGCCTCACATCGGCCGCTATAACCCGTTTCGACATCCTGGACACCTTCCCCACCATCAAGGTCTGCACAGCTTATAAGGTAGGGCACACCACCTATCACCGCCCTCCAGCAAGTCAGGCGCTGTTTGAAAAGTGTCAGCCGGTCTACGAGGAACTGCCGGGCTGGCAGTGCCCTACAAGCGACATCCGCCACTTCAAAGACCTGCCGCCTCAGGCTCAGGCTTATGTCAAAAAGCTGGAGGAGCTCATCGGCTGCCCGGTCAGCCTGATCTCCGTCGGGCCAGCCCGGGAGCAAACCATCATGGTCAAACCCATCCTGTGATGTCCGCAAGCATCAGCCCATCCCCCCAACGCAGAGAGGATGAAATGCGGCTTGGCAAACCTCGTTTGTTCGTGTTATAATTTCTATTCGGTTGTCCATACACTTAAGGAGGGAAATTAAAGGATGGCAACGACAGAGAAGCCAGAAGTAACCTTCGGCAAGATTACCGACGAAGCCCTGGCCGCGATGCGAGCCAAGTTCGGTGTGCCCTATTACATGATCCGGCAGAACGAAGTTGCCTCAAAGGATTCCATCAGGCAGTTCTGCAACGGCATAGGCGACGACAATCCCCTGTATCGCAACCCCGAATACGCCACGAGGACCAGATGGGGACACATACTTGCACCACCCACATTCCTCTACGCTGTAGCCTGCCCCCAGGGAATGGAGGGGCTGCCGGGGGTGCACGCCTTCTACTGCGCCTGCAACTGGGAATGGTTCAAACCCATACATATTAACGATGAGCTAACCTGCGTCGACGTACCCCTTGACCTGATAGAGAAGCATGGCAAGATGGGCGGGCGCCAGTTCCTGCAAATCGGCAGAACCATATACTATAACCAGAGGAGCGAGGTCGTGGGTACCCAGAAAAGGGAGACCATGCGGGTCGAGAGACAGCAGGCCAAGGAGCGAGGCAAGTACGCCGGCGTGACAAAATACGTATATACGCAAGAGGAATTGCGAAGGGTCGACCAGTCATACGAGGATGAGGAGGTCAGGGGAGCGAATCCCCGTTTCTGGGAGGATGTCAATGTAGGCGACCCGGTAACGCCGATTACCAAGGGGCCACTGGGCCAGACCGACATGGTGGAGTTCTGGGTCGGCATCGGCGGCGGCCAAGGTGCACACCGCATACGCCGCACGTACATGAAGCGGCATCCCAAGTGGGGCATCAAAGACCCCAAATCAGGCATACTCGAGCCCATGGCGGATGTCCACTATGAGTCGGACAAGTCCGATGCCATAGGCGTGCCCGTGGCCTACGACCTGGGCATGCAGAGGTTCTGCTGGGCCGGACACGTCATCACCAACTGGATGGGAGACGAGGGATTCCTGAAGAAGCTGAGCGCCCGCTGCATCCTGTTCAATGTGTTCGGGGACACACAGTTCGTCGGCGGCGCCGTGGCTAAGAAATGGACAGAGGGCGATGAGTACCTGGTAGAAATCGCGATAAAGACCGTGAACCAGAGAGGCGAGGAGACCATGCCCGGCAAGGCAGTGGTATCACTGCCCTCGAAGGTAAAGTGGGTCTAAGTCAATAAATGTAGGGGCGCATGGCATGCGCCCTCTTAGCAGCGCCCGCCGACGGCGGGCGCTGCCATTTTGTCCCAGATTATGTCGCC
>JBBIRL010000074.1:0-2276 GCA_037441825.1 Dehalococcoidia bacterium
TTCGATAAAGTCGTCTCTATTTGCCGCATAGCCGTGAGTTTTCTGCAACACAGTAAATCTATCTTTCGTAAAAAGATACTTGCGAATATAGCCTTCGAACTCTTCGCCTTTCTTAAAGCCCTCGGGTATACTTATCTCATCCTCCCTTAATTTGACAATTTTTGAAAGTGAACCCATTGCAATTACTCCTTATCATAGTATTCCATGAGATTCATCAACGATTATGTTCTCGCAACCTAGATTATGACAAAGAGAGATCTGCAGCAATTACCTGAAGGTACTTTTTAGTTAGTACTTTGCGCTGATTCGGGAACTGTATACATTTTCCGTAACGCTGTTAAGACTGATGGGATTTCGTCCGCATTAAAGCAGACTATATAGAGCACATTGAGTCGAGTCATCTAAAAATAGACCCAGACCATCGTCACGCGAACGCATAAAAACGATAAACTGTTGTTTGTATACTTCCCCTCATTCTACCTTGACTACTGCACCGCTCTTTGGTAAGCTTTGGTCTATTACAGGAGGCGTGCCTTGACGATGGGAAAGGACAAGCAGGAAAGTCACCGTGTCGCTATCAGCGGTGATGTCGAGGTCTCTGCCTACCTGGGGATTGCCAAGGAGCGAAAAGGAGCACAGCCCCTAGCTGAGCCTCAAGAGAAACCGGGGAAGGAGCGGGAGGCGGTGGCGGTCATCGACTTTGGCTCTCAGTATAGCTGGCTCATTGCTCGCAGGGTAAGAGAATGCCGGGTCTACTGTGAGGTTGTGCCTCACGATGCTCCCTGGAATAGTGTGGCTGCCCTGCGCCCTAAAGGCTTCATCCTCTCCGGTGGACCCAGCAGTGTTTATGAGCCTGGAGCACCCCAGGCTCCAGCCTATGTTTACGAAAGCCGTCTGCCGGTGCTGGGCATCTGCTATGGGATGCAGCTTCTCGCCTACCAACTTGGTGGGAAGGTGGCACGGGGGGTGAAACGCGAGTACGGACTTGCCATTCTCCACCAGAACTCGACGAATACCCTCTTATTTGCTGGCCTTCCTCCTGAGATGCCGGTATGGATGAGCCATTGTGACCGAATCGAGGAGATGCCTCCGGGGTTTGTCTCCCTGGCTTATACCGAGAATTCTCCTATTGCCGCCATGGGTAATGAACATGGGCTTATCGGCTTGCAGTTCCACCCGGAGGTAGCTCATACTCCTCAAGGCAAGACAATTCTGCAGAACTTTCTTTACAAGATTTGTGGATGTAGTGGAAACTGGACCCCAGGCAGCTTTGTTACCGAGAGTATGGAGCGGATTAAGGAGCAAGTGGGTAAAGGACGGGTTATCTGCGCTCTCTCGGGTGGGGTTGACTCTTCGGTGGTAGCCACTCTGATTCACCATGCCCTCGGCGACCAGTTGACCTGTATTTTCGTCAATACCGGCCTGCTGCGCAGGGAAGAGGTGGAACGCACGCTTAATACTTTTCAGAAGAATATGAAGATGAATCTGGTCTACGTGGATGCCAGCGAAAGGTTCCTGAAGCGACTCGCGGGGGTAATTGACCCTGAAGAGAAGCGCCATATTATCGGCGAGGAGTTTGTAAGGGTCTTCGAGGAAGAAGCGGTCAAGATCGGTCAAGTCGATTTCCTGGCTCAGGGCACCCTGTATCCCGATGTTATCGAAAGCGCATCCTCCGGAAGCAAAGCTGTAGCGGTCATCAAGACCCATCATAATGTGGGCGGGTTACCCAGCAGGATGAAGCTCTCTCTGGTCGAGCCCCTGCGCTATTTGTTCAAGGACGAGGTGCGTGAAGTGGGATTGGCATTGGGACTTACAGAGGATATGGTCTATCGTCAGCCTTTTCCAGGACCCGGGCTTGCCATTCGCATAATCGGTGATGTGACTAAGGAGAGATTGGAGATACTCCGCGCTGCCGACTGGATTGTGATGAATGAGATCAAGAAGGCGAAGCTGTACCGCCAGTTGTGGCAGAGCTTCGCTGTGCTAACACCGGTGAGAAGCGTGGGCGTGATGGGCGATTCCAGGACTTACGGATATATGGTGGCGGTGCGCGCAGTGACCTCGGAGGATGCTATGACTGCCGATTGGGCGCGCCTGCCTTACGATGTGCTGGCACAAATTTCCAACCGCATAGTCAATGAGGTACCCGAGGTAAACCGTGTGGTCTACGATATTTCCTCGAAACCTCCCTCAACTATAGAGTGGGAGTGACCCTCTGGTAACGAAAGGCAAGGCTAATTTAATTCCAGGGAAAACGTGTGGGTCTTGAAGTTGGT
>JBBIRL010000074.1:2286-9276 GCA_037441825.1 Dehalococcoidia bacterium
CGAAGTTCGCTGTGGGAGCGATTAATCGATGAGGGTAATGGTTGTGGGTGGGGGAGCCAGGGAGCATACGCTGGTATGGAAGCTCTCTCTTAGCAAAAAGGTCAAACAAATTTATGTTGCCCCGGGCAACGCCGGCACGGCTCAGATAGCCGCCAACCTTGATATATCTCCGGCTAACCTGGATGCTTTAACACGGGCAGCAAAAGACAATAAGATAGACCTGGTGATGGTGGGGCCTGAGGCCCCTCTGGCTGCGGGTATTGTAAATAAGCTCCAGAGCCTGGGCATACCTGCATTCGGGCCTACCAGGGAGGCTGCGCTTATCGAGTCGAGCAAGGTCTTCGCCAAGAGGCTGATGCATAAGTACGGCATACCCTGCGCTAAAGATGCTGTTTTCACGTCTTTCAAAGAGGCTGAGGCTTATGTCAAAAAGCAGCCCATCCCGGTAGTAATCAAAGCCGATGGGTTGGCTGCAGGCAAGGGGGCCATCGTCGCCGAGTCTATGGATGAAGCATTAAAAGCCCTTTCTGATATTATGGAAAAGCGTGTCTTTGGAGATGCCGGAAATCAGGTGCTAGTTGAAGAGTGCCTTGTGGGACGAGAGACAAGCCTTCTCGCTTTCACCGATGGCGTAACTGTTGTCCCTCTGGTGACTGCCCGCGACTATAAAAGGGCGCATGACTACGACAAGGGGCAAAACACAGGGGGAATGGGCTGCTATAGCCCTTCGAAGTTCCTCGATAAGGAATCGAGCAACAAGGCCATTAAAACTATTGTGGAGCCTGTGGTGAAAGCGATGGCTCAGGAGGAGAAACCCTATAAGGGAGTGCTCTACGCCGGACTGATGCTAACTGCGGATGGCCCGAAAGTCCTGGAGTTTAACGCTCGTTTTGGCGACCCTGAGACTCAAGTGCAGCTTCCTTTGCTAAAAAGCGATTTAGTGGACATAATGATGGCGGTGGTCGATGGCAAGCTAGCCAAGGCAAAGGTTGAGTGGGACAATGGAGCATGTGTTGGGGTGGTAATGGCTTCGGGGGGGTATCCCGGCAGTTATAAACAAGGATTCCCTATCACTGGCTTAGATAAGATTGACTCTGATATACTTGTTTTCCATGCCGGAACCAAATTGGATGGCGGAAAGGTATGCACGGCCGGGGGGAGGGTGCTAACAGTAGTGTCCACGGGAAAAACCATCGCTGAGGCGCGAGAGGAGGTCTATCTTAACCTGCCTCGCATAAGTTTTGAGAATTGTCATTACAGGAAGGACATCGCCGCAGAGGAGGGGTAGCTATGCCACTTGTCGGAATAGTTATGGGCAGTGAATCTGACGCCAATTCGATGAAGCCAGCGCTGCAGGCTCTGGACCAGCTCGGGATCGAGTATGAGGTATCCATAATCTCAGCTCATCGTACGCCGGAGAAGGCCCGGGAGTATGGTCAGAGTGCCGAGAAGCGTGGTATCGAGGTCATTATCGCTGGGGCAGGTATGGCAGCGCACTTGCCCGGCGTCCTTGCAAGCTGGACAAGTATCCCTGTCATCGGTGTCCCCTTGCCCAGCAGCGACCTTAAAGGCGTTGACGCCTTATTCTCCATCGTCCAGATGCCCGGAGGTGTCCCGGTAGCCAGCGTTGGCATCGGCGGGGCGAAAAACGCTGCCTACTTCGCTGCCGGGATTCTGGCGCTAAAGCATGATAAAATAAGAAAAAGCTACGAAAAATACCGCCAGGACTTGGCTAGCGGCTAGGTTCATAATAGGGTAGCCTGGAGCATCCGCTTCAGGCTGGTTGGAGCATCTGCTCCAACCTACCCTTATATGTTAAAGTTCTGTGAACTTACAGGAGAAATTTCAATGGGCATTCTAATAACTGACAGCACACTGCGAGATGCTCATCAATCGCTTATCGCCACTCGAATGCGCACCAGGGATATGCTGCCTATCGCTGAGATGCTGGATAAAGTGGGTTTCTTCGCGCTCGATGTATGGGGTGGAGCCACCTTCGATGTATGCCTCAGATTTCTGAATGAGGACCCCTGGTTGCGGCTAAGAGACCTGAGGGAGAAGATTAGAAACACTCGTCTTCAAATGGTGCTCAGAGGGCAGAACCTCGTGGGCTATCGGCATTATTCTGATGATGTGGTGCGTGAGTTCATTCGCCTTGCGGTAAAGAACGGGGTGGATGTCTTCAGCATATATGATGCCCTTAATGATGTGCGAAATATCAAGTTGGCAATAGAAGCGGCAAAGGACCAGGGGGCGTATGTTCAGGGTGTAATTAGCTACACCACCAGTCCTGTGCACACTGTGGAAAAGTTTGCTGAAATGACAAAGACGTTGGAGTCTCTCGGCTGCAACTCGATTTGCGTAAAGGATTTGGCTGGATTGATTTCTCCCTGGGCTGCGAGTGAACTGGTAAAAGCGATAAAGGAGAGGGTAAGTATCCCCATTGCCCTTCATTCTCACTGCTCCAGTGGCATGGCGCACATGAGTTATCACGCTGCGGCACTGGCCGGTGTTGATATCCTCGATACTGCATTTTCCGCCTTTGGCGGTGGGACATCTCTGCCGCCCACAGAAGGAGTGGTAGCAGCCTTTAGAGATACCCCTTACGATACAGGGCTGGATCTGGACCTGCTTTATGAGATAGGGGAATACTTCGTTGCCTTGAGCAGGAAGTATGGGCCACTATTCACTACCGAAGTGATTCATCCCAGCGTGGATGTGCTTACTCATCAAATCCCTGGAGGGATGTTTTCCAACTTAGTGAATCAGCTTCGAGAGCAGAATATACTGGATAAACTTGATGACGTGGTGGAGGAAATCCCCCGCGTGCGAGCTGACCTTGGCTACCCACCGCTAGCAGCTCCAGTGAGTCAGCTCGTAGTAACACAGGCAGTGCTAAACGTACTCTCCAGCAAGAGATACAAACGAGTAACTGAAGAGTTGAAGAATTA
Source organism: Dehalococcoidia bacterium (assembly GCA_037441825.1). Lineage (GTDB taxonomy): Bacteria > Chloroflexota > Dehalococcoidia > SZUA-161 > SZUA-161 > JACWAE01. The sequence continues at coordinate 5,238 of JBBIRL010000074.1, forward strand.
CTTTCTCGGTCACTATGGTAGACCTCCGTCTGATGTAAATGAAGAAGTGAAGAAATTTGTGGTAGGTGACAGGAAGCCTATTGAGGCCCGGCCTGCCGAACTAATTGCTTCGGAATGGGAACTGATGCGCTATGCTGGTCAGAAGCTGGGGATTCCCCATAATGAAGAAGATTTAGTCACTTACGCCCTATTTCCTCAATTAGCAGTAAGGTTCCTGCGCAGCGAACTTGAGGAAGAGGCAATGCCGGGCGTTGTTGAAGCTGCGGATTCAAGTGCTTCAACAGCGGAGTCACCCGTGGAACTGAGCGTGGATGTAGATGGCGAGGTGTTCAACGTAAAAGTGTCGCCACCGCTGGGTAAAACAGTAGAGGTTGAGCAGACTAAAATCGCTAAGAAGGTATCCAGAGGCGCAATAGTATCTCCTCTTCGCGGCATGGTGCTCAGGATCGAGGTGGAAGCGGGTGACAGGGTGAAGAAGGGTGGCGTTATAGCGGTGATTGAGGCATTGAAGATGGAGAATAAAGTGTCTGCATCTCATGCGGGGGTGGTGAGGGAGATATTTGTACGTGAGGGACAGAGGGTGGGAGCTGGTGATATCCTGGGGGTAGTGGACTAAATGAGAAAAAAAGTGCTGGTGGCAAACCGGGGCGAAATAGCGATTCGCATAATGCGCGCCTGCCGCGAGCTTGGCTTGAATTCGGTAGCAGTATATTCCGAGGCGGACAAGGATGCGTTGTTTGCCAAATATGCCAATGAGGCATATTACATTGGCCCTGCGCTAGCAACCGAGAGCTATCTCAATATAGATAAGATTATAGAGGTAGCCAAAGAAAGCGGTGCCTTTGCTATCCATCCTGGCTATGGGTTTCTTGCCGAGAACCCGGCATTAGCTTACGCCTGTGAGACAAATGGGATAAAATTCGTCGGGCCATCGAGCGGGGTGATGCAGTTGATGGGCGATAAGCAGGCAGCCCGGCGTGAGGTGAAGAAGGCAGGTCTCCCCTTGGTCCCCGGCGTTGAAGTGGCGGTATCGGACCTCGAGCAGGCGAAGAGTATTATCGAGGAGATAGGTTATCCTGTAATGATTAAGCCATCGGGGGGAGGGGGTGGAATCGGGATAATCCGTGCCAGTAATGAGGAGGAACTGAGGAAAGCTCTTGAATCCGCACGGAGGATAGCCAGCTCTGCTTTTGGTTTGCCGGATGTCTATATCGAGAAATTTCTGACGAACTCACGTCATATTGAGTTCCAGATACTGGCTGACTCTCATGGAAATGTGATTCATCTGTGTGAACGTGAGTGTTCCATACAGCGACGGTATCAGAAGTTGATCGAAGAATGCCCTTCGCCCGCGCTCACCCCGGCACTGAGGCGGGAGATGGGTAGCATTGCAGTGAAGGTTGCTAAAAGGGTAGGCTATGAAGGTGCAGGTACTGTGGAGTTCCTCTTCTCAGAGGGTAACTTCTATTTTCTGGAGATGAATACTCGAATTCAGGTTGAACATGCGGTTACTGAGATGGTAACGGGCATCGACATTGTCAAAGAGCAATTAAGGATAGCCCTGGGGTTGCCTTTGAGCATCAAACAAAAAGATGTTCGGTTGAACGGTTGGGCAATAGAGTGCCGGATTAACGCTGAGGACCCTCTGAATAACTTCATGCCCTCCCCCGGCAAGCTCCGAGGCTATCGCTCTCCGGGTGGAATCGGGGTTCGTGTGGATAGCGGGGTGCATACCAGGTATGTGATACCTCATCTTTACGACTCGATGATATCGAAGCTCGTGGTCTGGGGCAGGGATAGAAATGAAGCCATCATCAGAATGCGCCGTGCACTCTATGAGTATATCATTGTAGGTGTCAAGACAAATATCCCATTTCATAAGGCAGTCATGGAGAACGAACGTTTCGTGAAGGGGAATTTGGCTACACAATTCCTGGATGTTGAAGCTACTCTGATTGAGGACATGAAGAGGATCATGAAGCGTGAGAAACCGCTGGAGGAAAAGCTATCCGAGGTATTCGATGAAAGGAAGAGGACGGCAGCAATATCTGCTGTGGCTGCTGTGATGCAGATGCCTCGATACAGGCAGTTGGTGAAGCAATAGAGGGGAAAACGAAGCTGGTATATCACTGAAAAGGGGTTGAGGCATGATTGAGCGCTATTCCAGGCCCCAGATGAAGAAGGTCTGGTCGGACGAGAACAAGTTCGATAAGTGGCTTAAGGTGGAGATCGCTGCCTGCGAGGCATGGGCGGAGCAGGGCGCTATACCCCAAGAGGCAATCCCCAAAATAAGGAAGGCGAGTTGTAACCTGAAGCGCATGGATGAGGTGCTCAAAGAGACTCATCACGATGTGACTGCATTCCTGAAATCGGTATCGGAGAGCCTGGGAGATGAGAGCCGCTTCATCCATCTCGGACTTACTTCTTCGGACATCATAGATACGGCGCTTGCCCTCCAGTTGGTCGAGGCGGCAGATATACTGGCTAAAGATATTGACGAGCTAACCAATGTTATCAGAAAGCGGGCTCTGGAGCATAAACATACTATTATGATGGGACGCACGCACGGCGTCCATGCCGAGCCGATTACTTTCGGGCTTAAGCTCGCTATCTGGGTTGAGGAGATGAAGAGGAATGCCCACAGGCTTGATGAGGCCAGGAAGATGGTTGCTGTGGGCAAAATATCGGGCGCTGTGGGTACTCACGCCACGGTGCCGCCGAAGGTGGAAGAAATTGCCTGCGCCAGGCTGGGCCTGGGAGTGGCACCGGTATCGAGCCAGATTATTCAGCGCGACCGGCATGCTCAGTTCGTCACCACCTTAGCTATTATCGCCAGCTCGCTGGAGAAGTTTGCCACTGAGATACGGGGCCTGCAGCGCACCGAGGTTCTGGAGGCTGAGGAGCCTTTCGAGCCGGGGCAGACAGGTTCATCGGCGATGCCGCACAAGCGGAACCCTGAGCTTTGCGAGCGTATCTGTGGGCTGGCCCGACTTATGCGAGGATATGCAGTGACCGCTATGGAGAATATTGCCCTGTGGCACGAGCGTGACATCAGCCATTCCTCTACAGAGCGTATTATTCTTCCCGATGCCTGTCTTGTCCTCGACTATGGCTTGAGCATCTTCACGTATGTCATGAAGGGGCTTCAGGTCTACCCTGAGCACATGAAAGAGAACCTGGAAATAACGCAGGGGCTTATCTTCTCCCAGAGGGTGATGCTGGCTTTGATTGATAAAGGGCTGTCGAGGGAAACAGCTTACAAAATGGTGCAGCGCAACTCTATGAGGGCCTGGAAGGAGAGGGTGAGCTTCCTGGGCCTGCTCGAGAGCGACCCCGATGTCTCGAAGCAACTTTCCAAATCGGAGCTTAAGGGCATTTTCGACTATAACTACTTTCTGCGCTACATTGACGAAATTTTCCAGAGGGTCGGGTTGGGGTAGGGGAGAGGGTACAGCGAGGCGAAAGTCAAGGAGAACGAGGTATATGTCTATACTGCGTGAATGACCAGTTGCTTATCATAGTTACTGACCGCGTCTCTGCTTTCGATGTGGTCTTGCCCGGCGGCATCCCCGATAAGGGAATCGTTTTAAACCAGCTTTCCGCCTTCTGGTTCGAGAAGACCTCTCACATAGTGCCCAATCACGTGGTCGAGGTAGTGAACGACATCAACTGGCTCAATCGTGTGTACGGCGAGCGGGTCTGCGTTTCCTACTATTCGTATCCTGTCTATGTGGAGCGACGTTCCATGATTGTGAGGAAGGCAGAGCGCATCGATATCGAGTGTGTGGTGCGGGGTTACCTTTCAGGCTCGGCATGGGCTGAGTATAAACAGAGCGGCACAGTTTCGGGCATGCCTTTGCCCAAAGGCCTCAAGGAATCCGAGAAATTCCCCCAGCCTATCTTCACTCCTACTACCAAGGAGGCTGCCGGCCATGACCAGCCTCTTACCATCAAACAGATGGAGGAGCTTGTGGGCAGGAGGCTGACTGAGGAGATTAAGGAGAAAAGCATTGCTGTCTACAATTATGCTGCGCAATAT
>JBBIRL010000075.1:0-9263 GCA_037441825.1 Dehalococcoidia bacterium
GTTGAGCAAATACGACCTGGGTGGAGACATGGATTATGAGACGCCGCCCGGACAAAGACCCACATTGAGCTCTTTTTTGCTGTGGGTCGCCAGGAACAGGGGTATCCCGGCAGCAAGCCTTTGGATGCCCATGCCCTTCTATCTGGTAGCCCCCGAAGACGCAGCAGCCTGTAGAAAGGTCGTTGACTTTTTTGACAAAAGACTTAGCTTGGGAATCGACCTGAAAGACCTCGATGAGGCAGTGGCAAGGCAAAACGAAAAGCTGTCCCAGATAAGATTCAGTTTCCCCGAAGTCGATAGTTATATTCGGAATTTGGAGAGCAACGTAGCCCTAAGTCAAGAGGATAGCGAAAAATTAGCCAGCGAAATAGAGGAATACCTCAAAAGAATAGACTGAGGGTAAGTCATTTCGAAGGCTTGGTTTTTTACTTCTAGTACTTAGTTGCGATAATCATCGCAATGCTAACGAAGGGTTACGAGACCCTTCGCTACGCTCAGGGTGACAGTTCTTAGTTGTCATTCTGAGCGTCAGCGAAGAATCTCGTTTATTACGCTTTCTTGCGCAATTAGGTACTAGTGAGATTGTCCGTCAATTGGGGGTGTGCAAGAGGAGCAGGGAGCCTTTTACAGAAGGAGGGGGTATATGACTGATAGCCATGAATCGGATAGCGCAAGCTCTCTACCTACAGGTTTGCGCATGTGGCCATTCAAGCGGTATGCCGAGATGCATCGCCGCTCTCTCGAGGACCCGAATGGCTTTTGGGCTGAGCAGGCGCGCAAACTTGACTGGTATAAGACATGGGACCGTGTCCTCGATTGGAACCCACCGTATGCACGGTGGTTTGTCGGGGGAAAGCTCAATGCTTGCTACCAGTGCGTTGACCGCCATGTGAAAACATGGCGCAGGAGCAAGGTCGCCATATACTGGGAGGGTGAGAACGGTGAGACCAGGGTATTGAGCTATTCCACCCTTTTCCGTGACGTCAACCGCTATGCCTCGGCATTGCAGCAGATCGGGGTCAAGAAGGGAGACAGAATTGCCCTCTATCTCCCCATGATCCCTGAGTTGCCTGTTTTCATGCTGGCCTGTGCCCGCATCGGCGCTGTGCACACGGTGATCTTCTCCGGGTTCGGAGCGCAAGCTATGTGCGACAGGATTGAGGATACAAAGGCGAAGGTGATTATCACGTCAGACGGGGGATACCGCCGTGGCAAGATAGTGCCGCTCAAGGAGATTGCAGACGAGGCAGCCAAACTATGCGGCACGGTCGAAAAGATTCTTGTGGTCAAGAGAACGGGCCATACCGTTCCAATGACTGAGGGCAGGGACTTCTGGCTTTCCTCACTGCTCGATGAGGCAGAGGTTTTAATCAAGCCTGAGCCCCTGGAATCCACTCATCCCTTGTATATACTTTACACCTCGGGGACTACCGGTAAGCCCAAGGGCGTGGTGCACAGTACAGGGGGCTACCTGGTTTTCAACCACTCTGCCTATGAGTGGGTCTTCGATATTAAGGAGGAATCGGTCTACTGGTGCACTGCCGATGTGGGCTGGGTGACCGGGCACAGCTCTATCGTATATGCCCCTCTATCACACGGCGCAGCCATCGTGCTGTATGAAGGCGCTCCCGATTATCCCGCTGTGGACAGATGGTGGGATATAGTGGAGAAATACGGCGTCAGCATTTTTTACACGTCACCCACAGCGGTGCGGCTCTTTATGCGTTACGGAACAGAAGGGCCTCAAAAGCATGACCTCTCCAGCCTGGAACTTCTGGGCAGCGTCGGTGAGCCTATAAACCCGGAAGCATGGCAGTGGTATTACAAATATATCGGCAGAGAGAGATTCCCCATCGTTGATACCTGGTGGCAGACAGAGACCGGAGGCATTATGATCTCACCTACACCCGGTATCGAGCCCATACCGCTAAAGCCAGGCTCAGCAACCTTCCCCCTCCCTGGAATAGATGCCGCTGTGGTTGATTCCGAGGGCAAAGAGACCGCTGCCGGCCAAACCGGGTACCTCATAATTCGAAAACCCTGGCCCGGTTTGCTTCTCGACGTCTACGGCGACCCGCAGCGTTATAAGGAAGCTTACTGGTCGCGCTTCCCCGGTTCCTACTATACAGGCGACTTCGCTATGCGTGATGAAGACGGTTACTTCTGGCTCCTGGGCAGGGCAGACGAGGTTCTGAAAGTAGCAGGACACCGCATCGGCACAGCAGAACTCGAGTCCGCTGCCGTATCTCATCCTGCTGTAGCTGAGGCGGCGGTGGCCAGCAAGCCGGACCCTTTGAAGGGAGAGGCGATTGTCCTCTTCGTTACCCTGAAAAAAGAGGTTGCACCTTCACCTGATCTGAGAAAGAAGATCGCAGAACACCTCAGACGCGTAATCGGGCCTATCGCTACCCCCGATGAAGTCTACTTCGTGGATTCACTGCCCAAGACAAGGAGCGGTAAAATCATGCGCCGCGTCATCAAAGCGGTAGCCCAGGGTAAAAGCCTGGGTGACCTCACTACCATAGAGGATGAAACGTCTGTGGAGGATGTGAAAAGGGCTTACGAAAGCCTGCGCAAAATATCTGATACTGACAAAGGCGCCTAATACATCTGGCAACTCAGTTGATCGCTATTAAATCATTCCTCAGCCTGTAGCGTTATGTAAACTTACTTTTTCTCTTTGTCTCTTTTACCCAGATGCGGTACATCTTCTCCCCCGCCTCTTCGAAGCATTGAAACCCCTTCGAATCCACCTCTTCTATTTGCACATTCTCCTTGCCGCACAGTTCTATGGTCTGCTCAAGCCAGTTTCTGAAATGAGGCCCGCCGCCAAAGTAGACTTTTCGCCACTTTACCCCGCGTTCGTCTACTTTTTCCCTGACCTTTGCTTCTTTATCCAGCAGCTCTTCGTGGGCTTTATCTTCCTCAACCACCTACACAGTCTCCATTTCAATATCCATGCAATCGGTCATGAGCCCGTTCGTGGTGAGCTTGTCGAACCATGAACAGGCCGTTCACCCTTCGACAGGCTCTGGGCGAACGGCTATAAGTCTATTTTCAAAGCAATATTCACAGCATCTGGATTGCCTTCAACGGACAAGCCTGCACACACTTAGCGCAGCCATGACACCATTTCGACGGATTAATCTCAGGTGTTTCATAGGGGATTTCCTGTTTCAGACTTCCATGCTCACAAACTTGCGCAGCCACACATAACCCGCTATTGCATTTCTCGGGACAACATTTTGTGTAGTCTACTGCGGCTACTTTCTTGGGCATCGCTCATATCCGTCTAGCTTGTAGTTGTTTTAGACTTTTTCTCAGCGCAGGCAGCGCTCCCCTTCTCGCCATCTTTGAAAACCAAGGCTCCGACAGGGCAAACCTCAATACACTCATCACAAACCCGGCAGCCTGATTCGGCGATAGGCTTGTCTTCGAATGTAGTGACCACCCTATTGAAGCCGCGATGAGCGAAACCTAACACTCCCACGCCGAAGCGCTCACGGCACGTCCACACACACCTGCTGCACAGGACGCATTTATTGGGATTGTAGGTGAAGTCAGGGCAGCTTGAGTCTATAGGCCAGTGGTGCACCAGCTTCCTGAACCGCTTTGTATTTATCTTGACTCCAAGTATTGAGCACAGCTTCTGAAGCTCGCAGGAACGATTCTTAGCACAGTGAGCGCAGTCCACAGGGTGGCTGGCCAAAAGAAGCTCCAGGGCGGTGCGAGCCAGCCGCCTGGCTCTGGGGCCTTGAGTATTGACCACCATGCCTTCGGTCACAGGCTCTGTGCAGGAAGTTACCGGCGCGTTTCGCCCTTCTATCTCCACAAAGCAGAGACGGCATCCGGCATAGGGTTCGGAAGCCTTGCGGATGGCGCACAGGTTCGGTATGAAAATCCCGTTGTCAAGGGCTGCCCAGAGCACCTTCTGCCCCTCGCGGGCTACTATCTTTTTACCATCAATAATCAATGATACTGTCTTCATAATGTTCAATCTTTGGCAGCCGGCACCTTCTCGGGAGGCGACAGCTTGATTACTGCGTTGTACTGCGGAGGACAGGCGGTCAGGCAAGTGCCGCACTTGACGCATTTTGCCTGGTCAATGACCTTGATCCGCTTCTTGTTCGAGGAAATAGCCTCTACAGTGCAAGAGCCTACGCAGGCGTCGCAGGAGCGCTCGCATTTCTCAGGCAGGATATAATAGGCAATGAGATCGTGGCACATCAGCGCCGGGCAGCGCTTTTCCTCGATATGCGCTTTATATTCGTCACGGAAATAACGCATCGTGGTCAGCACAGGGTTGGGCGAAGTCTTGCCCAGACCGCACAAGGAACCCGCTCTTACGTCCTCCGCCAGCTCCATTAGTGTATCCAGGTCTTGCATCTGACCCCGCCCGCAGGTGAAATCCTCCAGCATCGCCAGCATCTGTCTTGTCCCCAGGCGGCACATGGTGCACTTTCCGCAGGATTCTCTCTGGGTGAACTCCAGAAAATAGCGGGCTACCTCCACCATGCAATCGTCCTCATCAAGCACCACCATCCCGCCGGAGCCCATCATAGCTCCCACTTGTTTCAGGGAATCGAAGTCTATAGGCATATCCAACGCTGACTCCGGCAAACATCCGCCCGACGGCCCTCCGATTTGCACAGCCTTAAAACGCCTGCCCTTGGGTATCCCGCCGCCGACATCGAAGATAATCTGCCTCAGCGTGGTTCCCATCGGGACTTCCGTTAGTCCGGTGTTGACCACCTTGCCTGCCAGGGCGAAGACAGCGGTGCCTTTGTTTCTCTCAGTGCCGATGACTGAGAACCAGTCGGCTCCGTTTCTGACTATACGTGGCACATAGGCCAGGGTTTTCACATTGTTAATCACCGTAGGCTTTCCATGAAGCCCCTCGGTAGCCGGGAAAGGAGGACGGTGGTGCGGCAGGCCGGGCTTGCCTTCGAGTGAGGCTATTAGTGCTGTCTCCTCCCCGCAGACAAAAGCACCCGAACCCTGGAACGGCTTGATGTCGAAGCTGAAGCTGCTGCCCAGGATGTTCTTACCCAGCAGCCCCAGTCGCTGCGCCTGGCTAAGCGCTATTTCCACTCTGTGCACTGCCAGAGGGTATTCTGCCCGGACGTAGATATAGCCATGCCGTGCGCCTATCGTATAGGCAGCAATTAACATGCCTTCTATGACCGAGTGCGGGTCGCTTTCCAGGATAGCCCTGTCCATGAAAGCGCCCGGATCTCCCTCATCGGCATTACAGATAAGGTATTTAATCTTGCCAGGTGAACTGCGGCAGACCTCCCACTTCTGCGCCGTGGAGAACCCTGCTCCCCCCCTGCCCCTGAGCCCCGACCTTCTGACCTCCTCGATTATATCCTCGGGCTGCATCTGCAGAGCCTTGGCCAGCGCTTCATAGCCACCTTTAGCGATATATTGTTCGATGTCTTCGGGGTCGATACGGCCTATGTTTTCCAGGAGGATATACTTCTCATGCTTGAAGCGAGGCAGGTCATATAAAGACGGTAGTAGCTCATTCTCCTCAAGAGCGCCCAGGGCAAACTCAGGAGAAATGTCTCCGCCGCGAATGTAGTCCTTAACCAGGCGGCGGCCTTTCTCCGGGGTGATATAGCCATAGACTACAGTAGGGTTGCCGGGCTTTTTGATGATTACCAGAGGCTCGGCATAGCAGTGCCCCATGCACCCCACTTCGATCACGTGCGCATCCTGCTGCTCCCCGTCCAACTCATCCTTTATCGCCTCGAGAACTTCCAGAGCACCGGCTGACCTGCCGCAGGTGGCTGCGCTCACCATGATGACTGGCCTCTTACCATCCCAGAGATCCTGCCATCGGGAAAGCGCGTGTTCCTTAATATTCTGAAACGTTGAAGCAACACCCTGTGAAGTTGTCGTTGTCACTTGCTCTCTTTGTCCCTCTTCTCTTTCTCCATCTTGTATGCGAGGAGGATGCCATCAACCCTGGTTGGGCTGACCCTGCCCTCCGCCTTTTTATCAATTACGTTCACCGGAGCCATAGCGCAACAGCCTACGCAGGCTACCGTATCCAGGTCGAACTCCCGGTCGCTGGTGGTCTCCCCCCTATCTATCTTTAGCCTCCTCTTCCAGGCATCGAGGAGTATATAGCCGCCTTTCATATGGCAGGCGGTTCCCAGGCATACTCTAATCGAGTGCTTGCCCGGCGGTTTGAGGCGGAACTGGTTATAGAAGGTGACTACGCCGTAGACATCCACCTCAGGTATCTTAAGGTATGCAGCGACTTCAATCTGGGCTTCGCGGGGAAGATAGCCTAGCTCGTCCTGTACCTGTTGCAGGATAGGCACCAGGTTCTCTCTTTTCCTGCTGAATCTCCTGAGCACCTTCTTGGTTCTGCGGCGAATGTCCTCCTGTTCTTCAGGCGTATTCACTATCTTTGCGTTTGAAATAGGAGGCACGGCAGAAGTATCTTGCATTCCAATCTGACCCCTGACGATTTACCTTTCAACCCCGGCAATGCGTTCAGCCGAACGCCCCTACATGGCTTCATCCCCGGCTTCCCCGACCTCTCGAGGCTTGATTATCTCCTTCGCCCTTTCGGCAAACTCTTGAGGCACCGATATTCTTATCTCTCCCAGACCATCCACTGTCAGCCCGAAGACCCTGCCCACGCTCTCGTATTGCAGCACAGCCGGTATCCCTTCGCACTCCAGATGAGACTTGATTACACTGGCTTCAAGCTCACCCTGAGCTATATGTACCACTACAAGGTCTTTTCGCTTAGCCACTACACACCTGCTCCTGCTCAAACCTTCTTTGCTTGGGTTAGTCTCTTCCCCAACTCAAAAGCATCAGATAAAGCGATAGGGTGCTCTTTAATCTCACCTCTGGCATCCACGCCCCGGATGAGAAGCTCATCAGCGTACTCCACTCCAATCGCTTCGAAGAAATACTTCACAGTTAAAATCGCCCCCTCAAACAACTTTTTGCCTTTGGTCGCCCCCACAGCGATAAACGCTCCCTTCCTTCCGCCGTCCGGCAGGTTCTGCTTGAGTACATGTTTCCTCGCCCACAGTGCTTGGCAGCGGTCGATGAGCGCCTTAGCCTGGGCGCTGAGGCCGTAGAAAAACATAGGGGAGGCGATAATCACCACGTCTGCCTCAAGGAGCTTGGGGTATATCTCGTCCATATCGTCCCTGATCACGCAATTGCCATCTTTGAAACAGCCCAGGTATTCCTTGCAGGGCGCTACCTTGAGCTTATCCACTACTATCTTCTCGACCTCCGCCCCCTGGTTCCTAGCCCCCCTCAAAGCCTCATCCAGCAACAGGTCGGTATTGCTCTTTATCCTCGGACTTCCCATGATTCCCAGAACCTTCACTCGGCGCTCCCTTTACAAAATCACAAAGGCGATTCGACTGCCGGACACACACTCCCTACAATGCTATTATAAACTTTTCTGCTTCAACTGTCTTGTGCTGCGCTCTCCTCTGATCTCTTCAAAAAGTTTAATAAATTGTGACGCTATTTCATGGGCAGAATATCGTGCTGCATACTCCTCAGCCGCTGCCAGGCTCTCTTGAACACTCTCACTGCCATCGAAGATAGCCCGCAGCTTCTGCTCCAGGTCCCCGAAGTCCCCGTATTTGATGACCTCTTTCCCTGCAAGGTCAAAGAAGTTGCAGTAGCCAGGGACCAGCACAGGACGTCCTGCGCCCAGACAGGTCATAACACATGAGGATACCCCAACGCCGTCAATACTCACTCTCCCATAGTAGACATACGCGTCGCTGGCGTGGAGATAGGTATAAAGCCTGTCGTCTGTAGACATCTCATCCCTGACCATAAAATACTCCGGCATGGACTTGAGTTCTGGCACAGCGGTCTGGGTATGGTGCGTAAGCAGGAGGAAGAGGACAGGATAGTCCCTGGACAATCTCTTCATTACAGGAAGAAGCTCGACATGGAAATAGACGCTATCTGCTCCATAGGCAAACACAATTTTCTTGTCCAAGGGAAGGCCCAGAAGTTTGCGCGCTGCCTTCTTGTCCCCATGCGCGGGAGGGTGGCACGGGAATGGTGTGATTACTATCTTCTCTTCGGGAAATGCTTTGACCAGGAACCCTTTATATCGTTCATCGAAGCAAACAACGGCATCCCAGTCGAATTTGTACCAATTGGGGTCTTCAGGCAATCCCGTTTCGTGGACTACAAGTATGGTCTTTGATTTCCTCTTGATCTTAGGGAAAATCCTCAACAACTCCGGCATGGGCATAATGGCAGCCATCTCCACCAGAAATATCTCGTAGTCTTCCTCCAGGAAAGGTCGCGGGTCGAAGAAGAAGTCGCTGCGTTCCCTCTCACCCCAGATGTCTTGCATGTAGCAGCGACGGACAAAAGGCTCATCCTGCTGGTAAACCAAGGATAGGTCCATACCGGCAGGGGCGAAGACTTTGACTTCGTGACCCATCTCCAGCCAGGCACGTCCAAGGGGATCAGCGTGAGATGACTGGCCCGAAGGCACATTCCACCGGGTCATCATAGCTATCTTCATACTTAATCTATCTTGCAATCATGATGGGGGAATGTCAAGGAGGACTTTGTGCCAGGACAATTCGTGACTGCCTCATAGGGTCCGCACTGAGCTATGCCACTCAGGGGTAGGAAGCTCTTGCCGGATGTAGAGACTTGCCTAAGATTTTATTGAAGAGTTCGATGAACTGCTTCGCTATCTCAGAGCCGGAATTCTTGGTTACGTATTCCTCTGCCGCTGCCAGGCTTTCTTTCACATACCCCGCACCGTTGAAGACATCCCTCAGCCTCTGCTCCAGCTCCTGCGGGCTGCCGTATTTGATGACTTCCTTACTCGAGAGGTCGAAGAAATTGCAGTAGCTGGGCACGAGCACAGGTCGTCCTGCCCCCAGACAGGCAGCAACGGAGGAAGAGACACCCACGCCTTGTATCTTGTACTCAGTTCCCCCGACATAGTTGACATAGGCATCGCAGGCATGGAGATAGGTATAGAGCTTTTCGTTGCCGGGCATCTCATCCCTGAGCATAAGGAACCCGGGCTTTGGCTCCACTTTTGTCCAGTCGTGGTGCGTGAGTAAGAACAACAGGACAGGATAGTCTTTTGATAACCTCTCCATTACAGGGAAAAGCTCGACATGATTGTGGATGATATTAAAACCATAGGCGAACACAATCTTCTTGTCTAAAGGGAGGCCAATGCTCATTCGCGCCTGTTTCTTGTCTCCATGCAGAGGAGGATGACAGGG
>JBBIRL010000076.1:0-6038 GCA_037441825.1 Dehalococcoidia bacterium
CCACCCTGACGCCCAACCCCCCAGCCAGGGAGTAGGGGTCCCGGCCTTCAAAGGAGACTATTACGAATACCGTGTTTTCGGCCGTAATAGCCCGAGCTTTCATATTTAATTCTCCCTCTGGGAAGCTAGGCCTGTACCATCGCCATGGTCAGGCAACCGATAACATAAGCTACCCCTATGGCGAAGAATCCCGTGCCTATGGTTCTTACTCGTTTGCCGAGCTTGGCTTGCTGCTCAGGGTGCTCCAGAATAGTGCCCTGAATGAAGACAATCATCCCCAGCATCATCACAGCAAGTCCCATGCCCGCATACGTGAGTATCAGAGTCGATTCTTTCACTACAGCCTCCATTAACTGACGAGAAATCCACTCCCGGAATTGGAACCTAGCGACGCCCCTGCCATATGCGCAGCCTCATCTTCGACCACTACCTTCACCTTGCGGCCTGAAGGAGCCACATAGCTATCATCCAGCCCACCTTCAGCCCGCTTCTGCTCGCAGCTAGCACAAATGGACTCCATAGCCTCAGCAGCAGTGCAGCACAATAGAACCCTGATCAGGGGTGTCATCTTAACCTTAGGGCAATTGTATAACTCCGGGCAAGACTCATGATTCATAGCAAGCCTCCTCACCAAAGGCTTTTCCGCGCACATTCTGCTGGGATGAGGCAAGCATAGCAATCCCATTTATGTACCTTTTGAGATAGTACTTTAGTCCCCTTCTGCGAAGGCAAGCTATGGCCGTGGGGAAAGGAAGCCGGGGGAATCAATGATATTGGGTGCGAGTGATGTGAAAACAGGTCTGAATGCCAAGGTACATCCAGAGCCTGGAAGTTGGTGCCCCCAAGGGAATTCGAATCCCTGTTTTTGCCTTGAAAGGGCAGTGTCCTAGGCCACTAGACGATGGGGGCTTATTGTAACAGCAAAAGTATAGCAGAAAGAGCCCCGCCTGGCTACAGCCTGCAAGAGTGCGTGTCAAACATTTTCTGCAAGCCCTATGCTTCCCTGACATATCTGATTATCTCGCGCAAGGCAGGCCTCTTGCCGTACATGAGGATGAATACCCGGAACATCTTGGCCGCCAGCCACATGATGAACACGGCGGAACCGGCCAGGATAATGAGGCTTAGCGCGATCTCCCAGGCAGAGATAGCATGGTTAGCAAGTCTTATTATGGAGGTCATGGGGCTGGTAAGCGGAAAGAAGGTGAGAGCCCTCGATACCGCGCCCTCGGGGTTGCTGACTATGAAGTAGCTCAGATAGTAGGGCACAATTGCGGGCAGGACGAAGATAGTCGACCAGCCCTGTCCTTCCCTGGCGCTAGCGCTGATAGAGCCAATGCCTGCGTACAAAGCAGCGAACATGAGATAGCCCAGAATGAAGTACAAGATGCCCCAGCCAATGATGCCGGCAGGAATAGAGAGGCCACTAAAAGCGGGAATGATACCGGAGGCAACCCGAAAGAAGACCTCGACAGTGACAAGCCAAACAGCTACCTGTAAAAGACCAGCTATGCCCAGACCCAATACCTTACCCACCAGCAACTGTCCTGAGGATACGGAAGAGAGCAGTATCTCCATCACCCTATTTTCTTTCTCCTCGGTGACGCTCTGGAACAGAAAGCCCGATGACATAAAGACGGATATCATGAATAGCACGGCGAAGACTATGGGCACAACATAGCTGGCGACTATATTCTGATTCGGAGCTATCTCCCCCGATTCATTCAAGCGAAACGAGGCGAGCAGCACCGGAGTCTCAACCCGCTGCAATACCTGGGGGCTGACCTTTCCAACAAGCAGGTTGGAGACCAAGAAGTCAGTAATTTGCCCTGTGGTTTTCGTGGAAGGAGTTACCTCCCGGGACAGGGTATATCTGGTGACAGCGCCGGTGGAAAGATAGTCGGCGGGTATCACCAGGTATTCCTTGACATCTTTGGCCAGGAGGGCGTCTTTGGCCGTTTGTTCGTCGGTGTAAAGGATGAACTGAACGTCAGGCTCGCTGGGGGGGTTGCCGAACATCCCGGTATAGTCCACATAGCCAATCTTCTCCTGCTGCGGCACACCGGGATGGTACCAGTGATGCACCCCTGAATAGATTCCAAGTCCTAAAATTGCCAGCAAAGGTAAGGCTAAGGTCAAGATGATGAAAGGCCTGTTCTTCACAGTCTGCCAAAATTCGTGCTTCAGGATAATGAAAGCCTTATTCATCGTCCCTCTTTCACCACCTGGATGAATATCTCATTAAGAGAAGGCGTGGACACCTCGAAGCGGTCAACCCTCACCCCGATGCTTACCAGGGCATTCAGCGCCTCCTGAGGTGAGGTATGCCCATCCAGGAAGAGCTCAATGTACTTCATATGGTCCTTGCTGCCAACTACACCGGGGAGCTTATCCGGCAAGCGGTCGCATTCTATGAATACCGAGTTGTTTTTGTATCTCGATTTTATCTCGGCCAGGCTGCCGTAGAGCACGGCCTGACCTTTGTTTATCATCAGGATTCTATCGCAAAGCTCCTCCACCTGGTTCATCATATGCGTGCTCAGGATGACCGATTTACCCTGGCTTCTCAGCTCGAGAATCAACTCTTTCAGAAGCTGGGTATTTACGGGGTCGAGGGCGGCGAAGGGTTCATCGAAGACCACCAACTCAGGGTCGTGCAGAATGGTGGCAACAAACTGTATTAGCTGGCCCATGCCGTGGCTAAGCTCCTCAGTCTTTTTGTCCTTGTGGGGCAGCATATTCACCCGCTTCAGAAGTTCCTCCGCTCTCTCTCGCGCCAGATGTCCCCTGATGCCTTTGAGGGCAGCGAGATAGATCAGCGATTCGGAGACGGTGAGCTTTTTGTAGAGGCCCCTCTCCTCGGGCAGGTAGCCTATGCGGTTCTTAATGGCTTCGTTTATAGGCTCGCCAAGTATTTTTATCTCGCCGGAGTCCGGCTTAATGATGTCCATGAGCATCCTTATGGTAGTTGTCTTACCGGCGCCGTTGGGCCCAACCATACCGAATATCTCGCTCTGACCTATGCTTAAGGAAACACTGTCCACTACCTTGATGTCCTTGAAGGACTTGTTTACCCGCGAGACCTCAACAACATTCATGGCTGCGTTCGCCTTTCCATCTCTGGTCACTTTGTCGACTAGCCCTGCAACCTCTACTCCGACCGTTTCTATGTATAATAACACATTCTGCGGGCATTGCTCAGCATTGACGGAGATGGAAGAGTCGAGTAAAATCATCATAGCGAGATTTTAAGTGAGCTGCAGCGTGGGCGGTTAGCTCAGTGGTAGAGCACCTGACTTTTAATCAGGGCGTCGTGGGTCCGACTCCCACACCGCTCACTCTCGTTTTTACATCGCTCACTGTCATTTTGGGGAGCAGTTGCTGACACTTTTGCTAACGAACTTTTCGTCACCACAATAAGCAAGGTGGTACAAATAAACACCACCTGAAGCTAATTCTCTGATAATAAGGTATCAACTATTATTGGTTATTACTCTCAGGGATGAACCTCTTGTATCTTTTAATCATCAGCCATAAGGATACATCTTAGTTTTGATACCGCTCAATCGCTCCAGAAGGTTGTTGTGTTTAGTCTCGTCTTCTAAGAGGTAATCTATCAGATATTGTTGTACAACCATGAACTTGCCCTTCAAGGAGGTTCGTAGCTGTTCAACAGTTTCTATCATCTTTTTCTCCAGTTCTATGTGCTGCTCAACCATCTCCCATACTTCGGCCAGTTCCTCGGGAGTCAAGCTGACTGTCTTCTCTCCGAGGCTATCGGCAATGAAGTCCTGCACCTGGTAATGCATGTTCGAGTCCCGCTGGATGATCTCCATAACCAGGCGCACAATAGGGTTTTTCGTCTTCTCGATGATGCGACCCGTTGACGCAACCGACGCATTCTCAACTTTCTGCATCTGCCTCATGTCCGAGATAATCTGTTTCTGTAACTCCTTTGTATTCATCTGTTACCTCCTTTATTGATGTCCTAGACAATGACAAAAAGCATGTTACCCGCAAAGACATCAAGAAGTCATAAAAGAAGAGAGGGAAAACTTAAAAAATTGTGACATTTAGGGTAGTGTTTACCAGCAATCTAGATGGTGACTCCATAAAAATGAGACCCAGGGGAAATGTCAGCAAGACGCTTTCTGTCCTTTATGCCCGGGATAGAAAAGGCATCCCTCCTTCAGATATGCAGAATCAAGCTATTTCCAGTATTTCCCTGTCACCCTCCCGCTTCAGCATGATAATACCTTCGCTGGAAGTAAAGAGCCACATTTACCAGGCTGATCAGCACCGGCACCTCCACCAGCGGCCCGATGACAGCGGCGAAGGCCTGCCCTGAGCCGATACCGAACACTGCTACGGCTACGGCAATGGCCAGCTCGAAGTTGTTGCTGGCTGCGGTGAAGGCAATCGTGGTGGTTTTGGAATAATCGGCCCCTATTCTCTTGCCCATGTAGAACGATACCAGGAACATCACCACGAAGTAAATAAGCAGCGGCACGGCGATGCGCACCACGTCCAGAGGCAGATGAACAATGTAGTCGCCTTTTAATGAGAACATCACTACGATTGTGAAAAGCAGGGCGATGAGAGTGACAGGACTGATTCTGGGGATAAACTTCTTCTCGTACCATTCCCGCCCCCTGGCCTTGATGAGTGCGAAGCGCGTAAGCATTCCCCCAAAGAAGGGTATGCCCAGGTAGATGAGCACGCTTTGAGCTATTTGCCAGATAGTGACGTGTACTATTGTGCCTTGAAGCCCGAACCATCCCGGAAGCACAGTGATGAAAACATAGGCGTACACGGAGTAGAAAACTATCTGGAAGATGGAGTTAAAGGCCACCAGCCCGGCGGCATAGTCGCTGTCGCCTTTTGCCAGCTCGTTCCAGACGATGACCATGGCGATGCAGCGAGCCAGGCCTATCATGATCAGGCCTTGCATGTAGGCGGGATACGGCCACAGGAAGCCCAGGAAGGCTATAGCCAGGAAGAACATGAGCAGAGGCCCGATAACCCAGTTCTGCACCAGCGATAGACCGAGGACGCGCCAGTTGCGGAACACCTTGCCCAGTTCCTCATACCTGACTTTAGCCAGTGGAGGGTACATCATCAGTATGAGGCCGATGGCTATGGGGATGGAGGTGGTGCCTACCTGAAAGCGGTTGATGAAGTCGGCTGTACCGGGAACGAAATAGCCCAGACCCACGCCCAGCCCCATGGCCAGGAATATCCAGAGCGTCAAGAAGCGGTCTAATAAGGCAAGGCGGCGCATGCCGCCCTTCGGCTCAGAGTTACTCATATTCTCCACTCGGCCTTCTTCTATGTCTTTGCGAGTCCATCCTTCATCCTAGAAGGAGGCAAAGCAATCTCAGGGCCCATCCTTTGTATCAGCGTTGAGATTGCTTCGTCGTCCGCCAGAGGCGGACTCCTCGCATGACATTTATGCTAGAGTTTTTGCTTGAATCTTCCCACAGGGTCTTCGCCGGTATCGAGGTGCGATTTCAGCTTGCCTTGTTGAGAATGAGCCACCTTGTCATATATCGATTTCTTCAAGAAAATTAGCGCCTCTCTCTCATCGCGGTCAACCATTATTTGTTCCAGTTCAAGCAGTTCCTCTTCCTCAAGAGCTATGGCTGTTTTTCTGATTTCAAGCATTGGTCACCTCTCTAGCCTTGAATCCACAGAACTATGTAATACACTCCTGCGCCAATGAAAACCAGCGCTGCAATCTTGCGAATTACTCCCTCTGATGCAGTAACTATGTTTAACCACCGAGAAACCTGGGTTATCCCCGCTGACAAGAGAATTCCGAACAGGAGCACAGGCAGACCTGTGCCGATGGCAAACGAGGCTGGCACTGTGACACCCCCCGTGGATTTTATCGCAAGGGGGATTACGATGCCGAAGAACAGGATAGCGCTGTAAGGGCAGAATGCCAGGGCGAAGATAACGCCTAAAAGGAACGCCCCTAATCTTCCTCGCTTGGCGACCTTTTCTCCCATAGCTGAAAGCCTTCCGCCACCTTGGAG
>JBBIRL010000076.1:6053-9211 GCA_037441825.1 Dehalococcoidia bacterium
CTACGATGAGCAAAAGTGGTCCCAAGAACTTTCCCCCAGCATCCTGAAGCGTCTCGGCAACATGGGGGATTTTCACGCCTGCGAGGATAATCAGAGCACCGATTATAAAATATGATGTTGTGCGCCCAAGTGTGTATAGTATACCTGAGGTCACCACATACCGTTTGTTCGTAATATTACGGCTGATGTATGCCATCGCAGTGATATTGGTAGCCAGTGGGCAGGGGCTTACAGATGCCAGTATCCCTATTAAGAAAGCGGAGAGAAGAGGGAAGCTCACGCTTTCAGATATCCGCAGAACAACATCACCGAATTGCATCCATTATTCTCCCAAGTGCTTCTCTATCTCACTCTTGACCAAATTGACAAATGCCTCATCTTTGCCTATGAGAAACCAGATGCCGGTGATTGCCTCGATGTGATCAGTGCCGTCTTTTATCTCATTTATAAATAGAGAGGATGTATACGCTCCGTACCTTTTGACTATCTCCGCATTTGCCGGGTCCTGTAGATTGAGCGTCTTGAATACCAGCTTCCCATTCGCCAATTCCTGCGCAAAATAGGTCTCTACCGCATATTTAGTGGTATCTCCAGCATAACGACAACTGTAGCATCGCTGTGTTCGGTGAAAGTACACCACTTCTACCATATTGGTTCCGTTGGTACTTGGCTGAGGCGTAGGAGTTACCTGAGTATTTGTTGGCGTGGGGCTTGGCGTTGCCAGTAGAGCAGGACTGCTGCACGCACATAGTATGCAACTCAATAATACCATTGCTGCTATCAAATTGAATGACTTGACTGAGACGGAGAACTTCATATCATTACTCCATTTTCAAAATGCCGCTTTACTCAATATGCCGATTATCCACAACGAGTGCTCCAGATACTCATCTCTTTGCCGCTAAGCACCTACCCTTTCGATTATCTTTGAGATAAAATCCTTCTTCTCCTTTTTCGACAACCCTGAAGAACCCTGCTCAACAAGAGAGGAGACGATATTCAGCGCAAAATCAATACGCTTCTCTTTCGTCATTTGGGGCAAGAACATCTTTAAGCATTCAGGCATCATTATCTCCATCATCATACCGGGCATCATGGGCATTGCAGTTCCCTCGCCTCCACCCATCATTTTCGACATCATACCCATCATGCCGCCTTCACCGCCGTTCCCACCTATCATCTTCATCATCATCTTGGGCATCATCTCCATTATATTCACCCCCTCCATCATTTTTGGCATCATCTTCTCCATCATCTTTTGCTTGTCTTCTACCGTAAAGCCAGCGAGGAATTTTTCCATCATGGTACTCATCATTTCGAGCTTTTCCTCTTTGCTCAACTTCCCCATCATAGCATCCATCATTTCATCCATCATGCCCACTTTACCTCTCCTCCTTTTTGATTATTTTTGACCGCCATGATGCCGGAATCACTCTCGAACTAGCTCAATTACTAAACCATTTCTATCCGCAACAACTGTCGCGGCTGGATGGGCCGCATCAGGTGCCTGCCCAATCTAACGGCTGGTCATCGTCCGAAACGTCCCCTGTTTTTATGAACTTCTCAGTCTTCTTTACTATCTCCGCTTCAGTGGGGAGGGAGCCAAATATGTTTCTATTAGTGTAGAGCACCTTGCCATCTATTGCTACTTCGAATATACCGCCATGCCCCTTTTTCAGCTTTGCGGAAATGCCGAGGTTCTTTTTGATTGCGGCCGCCAGACTGGAAGCCATATCCAGGAAACCTCACTCGACGCAGTATGTGATTTGGATACGCGGCTGCTTCTTTAAGTTCTCAGTATTAGCCATAAACCCTCCTTACATGTTTTATTGCCAAGTTTGCCAGTTACTTGTCTGCAGGCCTATCGAATTGGCTGGGGAAAGCACTCTGTCCGAAGACCTCAAAGTAGGGCTTGCAGTGGCCAGCCCCTTCGAGTTTGCCTTTTACCTTGTCTGCGAGGTGCTTTTTGAGGAAGCGCAGAGCAGCATCTTTATCTTCATCAAGCAAAATTCGCTGCAGCTCCAGCAATTCTTCATCGGTAAGAACCAAGATTATCGTCCTCTTCACACTAAAAGTTCTCCTCAGCGGGTTCAAATCTTATCAATCACAGGTATCCAGCAGTTTCGAGCAATCCCAGAAGCTTCTGCCTCTTGGCACTGTGCTCCTCAGTGTAAAGCGGGGCGCATTTGCTCACGTCTGCTTCTTGCCTGACGAGCTTGTTGGCGAAAGCGAAACATGTGGGCTCGCCGCACTCTTTGCAGTTAGTTCCCGGTAGCAGTCTGTAGATGTCCATCACTTTCAACTCGTCGCCCGTTTTGTAGCTGGGCTTAATTTGGTCTCTTCTTTCATAGGTGGTGTTTATGAGTTCCTCTAAGGAATCCAGCACTGCTCTGGCTTCGTTTTCATCATGCAGCCCGCTGACAGCGGCTAGCATGGGATACAGCGTGATTACCCTGCCCTCCTTGACGAAGCGCAATATGCCAGCCTCGGGGTTGTAGAAACACCCCTTGATAGTAGCGTTGAGATAAGGCAGCACCTCTCCGATGTCATCGCTGAGGTCAGCGAGGGCGTTCACGGTGATGACGCTGGGATTGCATTCCGGAAACACCAACTTGAATTTGTAGTCGCGGAGCAACATGGCATCCACCTCCGTTTCATTTTCCATTCTTCTCTCGCTCCGGTGCTTCAAGCTGATGACAGAAGGTTTCGCCAAGGGCACAGTCGTGGCATTCTAACTGCATAGTGGTGTGCCCAATCCCCAGCCCGCGGAGCCGACTCTGAAGTTCTGCAAGAGTGGCTTGAGTAGCCGCAAGTGGCTGATCTTTCACCTGGACATGTGCTGCTAAAGTGACTATCTGTGGAGTGATCATCCAGAGATGAAAGTCGTGGATGTCCAGCACACCAGAGACTCCCTTCATCTGGCGAATCACCTCCTCTGGATTAATGCCTTGCGGGGATAACTCAAGAAAGACTGACCCAGCCTCGCGAATCACTCGCCAGCCACCTACGAGCATCAATCCCCCTATCAGGACACTCGCAATCGGGTCGGCATACCTCCAGCCGGTGAAAAGGATAACCAGACCGGAGATAATTACTCCTAAGGACGCGAGGCTGTCACTGAGGACATGCAACCACGCACTCTTGACATTCAGACTATG